>CAXUEM010000127.1:0-8234 GCA_964249885.1 uncultured Hymenobacter sp.
AGGCAAAGCTGGCGAATTTGGTCGGCGGTGCAGTCGGGTTTGAGCAGCGTGTGGTCGAGGTGGGGAGCGAGGTTCATGGCGGCTTTAACGGCTTTTCGCGCCCGAAGGGCCCGGAGGGTAGGGCGCGGCGCAGCAGACTAGCTTACAAAGCCTTTACCAGTCGGGCTACGTCGGGAAAAGTTGTCTGCAAATCCGGCAGATGCAGCAGGGGCAGCAGGCAGGCGCCGTCGCGGGTTTTGTGATAGCGGCCTTTGCGGGTGCCAATGGTGCAGCGCTCCAGTGCTTGGTCGGGATGCGGCACTAGTGCCGGGGCGGCAGCGGGCAGAGCGTGCGGCAGGTCGGGGCCGTAATAATGGTGCAGCACAGTCGGCTGCGAGAGAAACCAGGCTTCCATTTTCTGAACCATGAAGAACACCTGCGCCGCGTGCGGCAGCAGGTTCTTGGTTGTCAGCCAAGCGGTGCGTGTGCCTTCTAGCCCATCTAAATCGACCAAGAGCAGAATGCGCTGAGTGGCAGTGTCCGGCTTAGCGACTTTTAGCTGAAACAGCCGGATGGCGCCGTCCGTATCGTCGCCCATAATGACCTGCGGCCGTTGTCGCACCGTTGCTTGTCCCAGCAGCTTGCCGAAGCCGTTGCGTAAATCGCCGTTATCAGTCTTGCGACTGCCCTCAATGAAGATGACGCACTCGGCCATACGCTAGTAGCGGTTGCCGCCTAGCGCGCCGTCGCGCCACATCTGGCCGGGCGCGAATTCCTCGTACCAGCCGGCGAAGCTTTCTTCGGTGAACTGCCGCACCTGCGTCTGGTTGTTTTCGTCTTTCTCGAACACGCGTACGGCCCGCAGCGGAAACTGGTTGAGCAGGCCCGGCGCGTGGGTCGTGACCAGGAGCTGGCAGCTTTCGCTAGCCTTTTCCAGCTGCTTGCCCAACTCCAGCAGCATGTCGGGGTGCAGGTTGCGCTCCGGCTCGTCGAAAATGACTACCCGGCCCCGGCCCGGCTGATGCAATGCCACCAATAAGCACAGATACGACAGTGTACCGTCCGATACCTGCGCGGCGTGAATGGGCGTGTCCAGCCCCTTTTCCTGCAAATAGAATTCGACGCTGCCCTGCCCGTACACGTTCATCCGAAACCGCTGGAAATGCTCGTTCACATCGTGCAAACCCGCTTCAATGGCATCATAGGCCGCCGTGGATTTCAGGCCCGTGGTGTTGAGCACTTGAAACATGTTGTCGCCGTTGGGCAGCAGCTTATCTACGCCCGTGGCGCGGACGGTGGTGCGCATCGGGGCGTCTTCGGTGGTGTTGAAGAGGCGGTAGATGTCGAAGTCGCGTAACGCCCGAGCAATTGCGCGAAGCTCAGGCATATCATTTTGAGTTGTCATCTTGGGTAGCACCAACTCCCCTATCGTGTCATCCTCGTAATCCTCAAGAATTTTTTGTTCCTGAGTTTTAAAAGAATAGTATTCTACTCCTTCAGGAGGAGTAGAGAAAATAATGACATTATCTAAAAGAAGAATCTTTTCATAAACGCTACCCCCTATCATTATAAACCTGTATGTTACATCCTGCTTCAAATCGTAACCTAGTGACGATAATGAACCTGCATCCAAGGTGACAGAAAAACTAACTTGTTCATTTTTGTTATTGAATCTCTTGTTTGTTATTCCATTAGCCCCCCCCCACTGCGCAATCTGCTCCTGCAAGCGCCCGTCCATTCCCGCTTTCAGCAGCTGAAACGCCCGTAGAAAATTGCTCTTGCCGCTGCCGTTGATGCCGACCAGCACGTTGAGGTCCGGCTCCAACTCAATGGTGCAGTCGCTGAAGCTGAAGAAATTGACGAGGCGGACAGATTTAATCATAATGGTGTGCTGGCATCAGCCAAACGAACAATAGCGAAGATACTAGTCCACAAGTTGCGTATATGGAAAAGGCAGCCCTCCCACCGGGAAGGCCGCCTTTTTAACTTTTAACTCTCAACTTTTAACTCAAACCTAATCCACCAGCACGCAGCGGTTACTGAGCACGTCCTGCTCCACGGTCTTGTACTTTACGTCGCGCACGATGCGGCCGTCCATGTACTGCACGCTCACCTTATCGTTGCGGTTGGCGACTTTCTGGCTGCGCACGGGCGTTTGCTTCTCGGCCACGGCCGGCGCGGCGGTGTAGTCGGGCGGACCCATATCTTCGGGGCCGGCGCCGAGTGAGTCGAGCATGGACTCGTGCTGCACGGTGAGCTGCGGCTGATGCTCTTCTTCCTCGAAGTACATGTCGGCGGCGTCGTTGGTGCCCACCATGTCCTCGGAAACGGGCACGTCGGCGCGGAAGAGGAAGGCGGCGGTTTCCTCGTTCACCTTGGCAATCATGCGCTTGAACAGCTCGAAGCTTTCGAACTTGTACACCAGCAGGGGGTCTTTCTGCTCGTACACCGCGTTCTGCACCACCTGCTTGAGGTCGTCCATCTGGCGCAGGTGCTGAGTCCAGGCAGTGTCGATGGTGCTGAGCACCACCACTTTCTCCATGGCCCGTAGAATCTCGTGGCCATTGGTGGCCTGAGCTTTCTTCAGGTTGGCGATGGCCGTTACCTGCTTTTTGCCGTCGGTGAAGGGCACGGCAAGATTTTCGTAGGGCGCGTTCTGGCTCAGCAGGTCATTGACCAGCGGCAGGGCGTTGGCGGCAATGTGCTCGTTCTTGCTCTGGAAGTATCCCAGGGCCTCTTCGTAGAGCAGCTGGGTGAGCTGGGCGGCCGGCGTGGCGCTGAGCTGCTGGGCCGTGAGGTGAGTGTCGTACCCAAACACGCGGATGATGGCCAGCTTGAAGTCCTCGAAGTCGTTGGTGGCTTTGTGGGCCGCCACGAGGTCGTCGCTGAGGCTGAAAATCATGTCGAGCAAGTCCAGCTCCAGGCGCTCGCCGTGCAGGGCGTTGCGGCGGCGCTTGTACACCACCTCGCGCTGCGAGTTCATCACGTCGTCGTACTCCAGCAGGCGCTTGCGGGTGCCGAAGTTGTTTTCCTCCACCTTCTTTTGGGCGCGCTCGATGCTCTTGGTAATCATCGGGGCCTGAATCACTTCGCCCTCTTCCAGCCCCATACGGTCCATAAGGCCGGCGATGCGGTCGGAGCCGAACAGACGCATCAGGTTATCTTCCAGGCTCACGAAAAACTGCGAGGTGCCGGGGTCGCCCTGGCGGCCGGCGCGGCCCCGCAGCTGCCTATCGACGCGGCGGCTTTCGTGGCGCTCGGTGCCGATGATGGCTAGGCCGCCCGATTCGCGCGAGGTTTCGCGCAGCTTGATGTCGGTGCCGCGGCCGGCCATGTTGGTGGCGATGGTCACGGTGCCGGGGTAGCCGGCGGCGGCCACAATCTCGGCCTCGCGCTGGTTCTGCTTGGCGTTGAGCACCTGGTGCTGAATGCCCTTGAACTTCAGCATCCGGCTCACCAGCTCAGAGATTTCAACCGAAGTTGTGCCCACCAGCACGGGGCGGCCGGCGGCCACCAGCTTCTGGATTTCGTCGGCTACGGCGTTATACTTCTCGCGCACGGTCTTGTACACCTGGTCGTCGGAATCCTTGCGCGAAATCGGGCGGTTGGTCGGAATCACCACCACGTCGAGCTTGTAGATTTCCCAGAACTCGCCGGCTTCGGTTTCGGCCGTGCCGGTCATGCCGGCCAGCTTGTGGTACATGCGGAAGTAGTTCTGCAGCGTCACCGTGGCGTAGGTCTGGGTCGCATCCTCGATGCGCACGCCTTCCTTGGCCTCAATAGCCTGGTGCAGGCCGTCGGAGTAACGGCGGCCTTCCATGACGCGGCCGGTCTGCTCGTCCACGATTTTCACCTTGCCGTCGTCGGTCAGGATGTACTGGTCGTCCTTTTCGAACAGCGTGTAGGCCTTCAGCAGCTGGTTCACCGTGTGCACCCGCTCCGATTTCTCGTTGTACTCGGCCATGAGCTGCTCTTTTTGGTGCAGCTTTTCCTCGGCAGTCAGCGCCGGATTTTTCTCGATGTTGGCAATGCCCACGCCGATGTCGGGCATGATGAACAGCTGCGGGTCTTCGCCCTGGGCCGTAATTAGGTCGATGCCTTTTTCAGTCAGCTCAATCTGGTTATTTTTCTCGTCGATGGTGAAAAACAGCGGCAACTCAGCCTTGGGCATCTGCCGGGAGTTGTCCTGCAGGTAGAAGTTCTCGGCCTTTTGCAGCACCGCGCGGATGCCGGTTTCGGAGAGGTACTTAATCAGCGGTTTGCTCTTGGGCAGGCCGCGGTAGGCGCGGAACAGCATCAGGCCGCCCTCACCGTTTTTGTCGCCTTCCTCGACGCCGGTTTTGCCTTCGGCCACTAGCTTGCGGGCCTGCACGAGGTAGTTCTGCACCACCTTTTTCTGCTCGTCCACGAGGCGCTGAATGCGGGGCTTGAGCTGGTAGAACTCGTGCACGTCGCCGCGCGGCACGGGCCCCGAGATGATGAGCGGCGTCCGCGCGTCGTCAATCAGCACGGAGTCGACTTCGTCGACCATGGCGTAGTGGTGCTTACGCTGCACCAGCTCCTCAGGCTCGCGCGTCATGTTGTCGCGCAGGTAGTCGAAGCCGAACTCGTTGTTGGTGCCGTAGGTGATGTCGGCCAGATAGGCCTGGCGGCGCTCCTCGGTGTTGGGCTGGTGCTTGTCGATGCAGTCCACCGTGATGCCGTGAAACTCGAACAGCGGCGCGTTCCACTCGGAGTCGCGCTTGGCCAGGTAGTCGTTCACCGTCACCACGTGCACCCCGCGGCCCGACAGCGCATTGAGGAAGGCCGGCAGGGTCGACACCAGCGTTTTGCCCTCGCCGGTGGCCATCTCGGCAATTTTGCCCTGGTGCAGCACCACGCCGCCAATCAGCTGCACGTCGTAGTGCACCATGTCCCAGACGATTTCGGCGCCGGCCGCCAGCCATTTGTTGCTCCAGGTCGCCTGGTCGCCCTGAATGGTGACGTTGCCCTTGCGCGAAGCGTATTCGCGGTCGTAGTCGGTGGCCGTCACCACCAGCTGGCCGTTTTCGGTGTAGCGGCGGGCGGTTTCCTTCACGATGGCGAAGGCTTGGGGCAGCACGTCCAGCAGGGCCACTTCCAGCTCTTTGTTGCGCTGCTTTTCCAGGGCGTCAATTTGCAGGAACAGCGCCTCTTTCTGGTCGATGTGCAGGCCGGGCTCGTCGGCGATGCGCTGGTGCAGGAGGCCAATCTGGCCGTCGATGCCGCTGAGCTTTTCGGCCAGCCGGGCCTTCACCTGCCGGGTCTGGTCGCGCAACTGGTCGTCGGTGAGGGCGGTCAGTTTGGCATATTCGGCGTTAATCAGCGCCACGTAGGGGACAATCTCCTTCAGGTCGCGCTCTGATTTGGAGCCGAACAATTTGGCGACGGTTTTCCCGATAAAATCTAACATGAGAGGCTCTTTACGCTATATAATGGCGCCGGGGCGCTGGTCAAAATTACGGCCTTTTCCCGGAACGCCAGATTTAAGGCAGTGAAGGGAACAGGCCAGGGGCAAAAAGAGTGCGTGGCTGCGCCGGGCGGTAAGTTTGTCACCTTACTCGCTTGTCATCTGCAACGAAGCGAAGGCCCTCCTCACGGATTATATCGTTCTCAGCCTCATGCCTCTCCCTTTCCTGCTGCTCGACGCCTTCACCGACACCCGGCTGGCCGGCAACCCCTGCGCCGTGGTGCTGGACGCCGACGAGCTGACTGATGAGCACATGCAGCGTCTGGCCCGGGAGTTCAACCAGTCGGAAACCGCCTTCGTGCGCCGCTCGGACATCGCTGAGTTTGCCGTACGCTTTTTCACGCCGGCCGAGGAAATCCCGCTGGCCGGCCACCCCACCATTGCCACCGTGGCCGCGCTGCTGCACACCGGCCGCCTGCAACTCCGCGACGCCCGCATCACGCTGCACCTAGAACTGCTGCACGGTCCCATCCGCGTGGACGTGCTGGCACCCACCGCCGAACAGCCGCTGCCGCAGATTCAGATGACGCAGCGCAAGCCGGTGTTTGGCGCGGTGCACGACCCGGCCGTGGTGGCTCCGCTATTCGGCCTCACACCAGAGGATGTTTACCCCGGCGCCGTCATTCAAACCGTAAGCACCGGCACGCCGATGCTGATGCTGCTGGTGCGCGACCAGGCGGCGCTGCGCCGGGCGCACGTGCCTGATTATTCCCGGCTGGCCCGCTACCGCGCAGGCTCCGACTTCTTCAGCCCGCACCTGTTTTGCCTGGGCGGCGCTACCCCAGCCGGCAGCACCTTCGCCCGGCAGTTCGGCCTGCCGCCCGATTTGCCCGAAGACCCGGTTACGGGCTCGGCCACCGGCAGCATGGCGGCTTACCTGTGGCGCTACGGCTACCTGGCGCAGCCTGCATTTCTGGCCGAGCAGGGCCACTGGCTGGGCCGGCCGGGCGCGGTGGCCGTGCAGGTGAACGGCCCGCGCGAGGACATAGAAAATGTGCAGATTAGCGGCACGGCGGTGGTCGTGGTGGAGGGAATTTTACGGGAGCCGGCTTAACCTAAAAAGCCCTTACCGGTTTCCCCCTGACTTATTCCGGCCGTCAAGCAGCTGTTACTGCCCGCGCTTGGCGGCTGCTTTTAGTTTATTATCTACTCTGTCATTTCTTTCCCGTGCCCGTTCTCAGCGAAAGCCGCAACCTGCGCTATTTCACGTTTTGCTACCTGTACATCATGCAGGGTATTCCAGCCGGCTTTCGGGGCGAGACTATTTATAACTATTTGATTGAAAGAGGCCTGACCGCCAGCGCCGTGGGCACGTTTGTGCTGGTGGTGGGGCTGCCGTGGTCGTTTCAGTTCGTGTGGGGGCCGATTGTGGACCGCTTTCAGTATTCGGTTATCGGGCACCGCAAGCAGTGGGTGGTGCTCACGCAGCTGGTGGCGGTGGTGGCTTCGCTCGGGCTGCTGTTCGTCCAGGACCCGGTGGCCGAAATCGGGCTGGTGTCGGCTCTGTTTTTCGTGCACAGCCTGTTTGCCTCCATTCAGGACACGAGCGTGGACGCCATGGCCATTGCCATGACGCCGGAGCAGGAGCGCGGCCGCCTCAACGCTCTGATGCGGGTGGGCTTTATGCTGGGCATCTCGCTGGGCGCCGCCGGCCTGGCGCCCGTCATGCACGCCTACGGCTTTCAACGGGCGGCCCTGCTGCAAACCCTGGCGTTACTGCTGCTCACGGGTCTCACGTTTTTCATCCGCCTCTACCGCACCGACCGGCTGCTGCCCCGTTTCGGCCGGGCGCGGGCCGCTGCCGCCGAACCAATTGAAGGCGAGCCGGTGCCCACGGTGCCGACGCCTGGCCTGGCGCCGGCTGCCCGGGCCGAAAACCCGCCGCTGTGGCAGGTGTTCCGGGAGTTGTTTCGCAGCATGTGGAAGCCGCACAACCTGCGCGTTTTCGGCTGCCTGTGGCTGGTGTACATGGCGGCCGGCATTTTCTACAAGGGCTACATCTATACGCTCATTCACTCTCTGCACTGGCGGGCCAAAGATGTGTCGGTGCTGGAGGGCAGCTGGGTTAACCTGCTGGCCGTGGGGGCCTTGATTGGCGGCGGCCTCATCTCCGACCGGCTGGGCGCGGTCCGGCTGCAGCGCTGGGTGCTAGGCTTCGTCGTGCTCAGCATTGCCGGCCTGAGCCTGGCCCACGCCCAGTGGGTGCAGCCGGCCGTAGCCACGGGCGGCATCGTGCTCACCAACCTAATTGACCCTTTCATGAGCGTAGCCGCCCTGCCCCTGCTCATGAACCTGTGCGACGAGCGGGTGGCCGGCTCCCAGTTCACCACCTACATGGCGCTGCTTAATTTCGGCGACGTGCTGGGCGCCAAAATCAATGGCTGGGCTCTGGAATTGACCACCGCCCCCCTGCTGGGCCTGGGCTGCGCGACTGTGGTGCTGCTGGCGCTCTGGGGCCTGCGCGGGGTGCACGCCCAGCAGCCCGCGCCGGAAGTCGCGCTAGCTGCTGGGCGCTGAAAAATGGTGGCGACGGCCGCGCTCAGGCAGCCCGCGGCGCAACCGGCGCCGGGCTGACCGGCGATGGTGGAGGCCAGCAGGGGGTAGCACTTCAGCGGCGCTGCCGAAGTGCACGTAGCCTACGCCAACTGGCCTTCCAAGCGCATTTCCCACACGCAGCGGCCCAGGGCATCTTCCAGCGTGGGCAGAATAATGCCTTTCTCACTCACCAACACGCTTTGGGCCGGGCGGGCGGCGGGCAGCCCGAAGG
>CAXUEM010000128.1:0-7418 GCA_964249885.1 uncultured Hymenobacter sp.
GAGCACCGGCAGAATATTTATCCCTAAAATTTATAATTTATAATTCAAAATTTATAATTAAGTCTTACTTATAGCTGCGTTGCGTCAGCTTCACATTCTCGAACGAGAGCTGCTCCTTGTTAAGTTTCTCGGGCTGGTTTTCGCCCTGAAACTCCCAGGCTGCCACGTAAGCAAAGTTTTCGTCGTCGCGCAGGGCCTCGTTTTCGGGGGTCTGGTATTCCTCGCGGTGCAGGGCGTCGTCCACCATCAGCTCGCCGAGCTCCAGAAAATCGGCCACGCGGCCGGCTTTCTCCAGCGTCTGGTTCAATTCCTCGCCGGTGCCGGTGATGCGCACATCCGACCAGAATTCCTGGCGCAGCTTCTGGATTTCCTTTTTGGCAAAGCGCAGACCCTCGGCGTTGCGGCTCATGCCGCAGTAGTCCCACATCAGCAGGCCCAAGGCTTTGTGAAACTGGTCGGGCGTACGGGTGCCCTTGATGCTCATGAGGCGCTGGGTACGCTCCTGAACCGCCCGCACAGTTTCGGCAAAGGCGGGGTGCTTGGTATCCACGGGCTTGGGCGGGGTGTTGGCCAGGTAGTCGCCGATGGTGTACGGAATCACGAAATAGCCGTCGGCCAAGCCCTGCATCAGGGCTGAAGCGCCGAGGCGGTTGGCGCCATGGTCGGAGAAGTTGCACTCGCCGGTGGCGTAGAGGCCGGGCACGGTGGTTTGCAGGTTGTAATCAACCCAGAGGCCGCCCATGGTGTAGTGCACGGCCGGGTAGATGCGCATGGGCAGCTTGTAGGGGTCTTCGCCGGTAATTTTCTCGTACATGGCGAAGAGGTTGCCGTACTTCTGGCTCACGGCGTCGGCGCCGGTGCGCTGAATGATTTCGGCAAAGTCGAGGTACACGGCCAGGCCGGTGCTGCCCACGCCGCGCCCCTCGTCGCACATCTGCTTGGCATTGCGCGAAGCCACGTCGCGGGGCACAAGGTTGCCGAAGGCCGGATACTTGCGCTCCAGGAAGTAGTGGCGGTCGTCTTCGCTGATGTCGGCTACCTGAATCTCACCTTTGCGAAGGCGCTCGGCAATCTCCTTGGGGGCTGGCACCCACACCCGGCCGTCGTTGCGCAACGACTCCGACATGAGCGTGAGCTTGCTCTGGTAGTCGCCCGACACCGGGATGCAGGTCGGGTGAATCTGGGTAAAGCAGGGGTTAGCGAAAAAGGCGCCCTTCTTGTGAGCGCGCCAGGCGGCTGTCACGTTGCAGTACTTGGCGTTGGTGCTCAGGTAGAACACGTTGCCGTAGCCGCCGGTGGCCAGCACCACGGCGTGGGCGGCGTGCGTCTCAATCTCGCCCGTGATGAGGTGGCGCGTGACAATGCCGCGGGCCTTGCCATCCACCACCACGAGGTCGAGCATCTCGTGGCGCGGGTGGATTGCGGCCCGGCCCTCGTGGACCTGCCGGCTCAAGGCCGAATAGGCACCTAGCAACAGCTGCTGCCCGGTCTGACCGCGAGCGTAAAACGTGCGGCTTACCTGCGCGCCGCCGAAAGAGCGGTTGGCTAAGAGGCCGCCGTACTCCCGGGCAAAGGGTACGCCCTGCGCCACGCACTGGTCGATGATGTTAACTGATACTTGCGCGAGGCGGTACACGTTGGCCTCGCGGGCTCGGTAGTCGCCGCCCTTCACGGTGTCATAAAACAAGCGAAACACCGAGTCGCCGTCGTTCTGGTAGTTTTTGGCGGCGTTGATGCCACCCTGCGCCGCGATGGAATGCGCGCGCCGGGGCGAATCATGGTAAGTGAAAGCCTTAACGTTGTAGCCCAGTTCGGCCAGCGAGGCGGCGGCCGAGGCGCCGGCCAGACCCGTGCCGACGATGATGACGTCGTACTTGCGCTTGTTGGCCGGGTTGACCAGCTTGACGTTGAACTTATGCTTTTCCCATTTCTCGGCCAACGGGCCTTCGGGAATCTTGGAATCGAGCACCATATCGGGAAAGTTTAGCGAGGGCGGGAAATGATGAATCAGTCAGCTTGATAAGTCGCAAACAGGGTTTTTTGTTGCAACTCCAGGCGCCTAAAGTCTGCTCATTTTTAGCCTGCTATGATTAGTTGAAGGCCACCAGCAGTGACTTCACCACGGCCGGAGTCTGAGAGGTGATTTCGCCTTTCTCGTTCGTGAACAAGTAGAAGTACAATGGCATGGCGGCAAAGCCCGCCGCCACCAGGACCGAGAAGGCGTAGCCGGTGTACTTAATCAGGGGCATGTACTTGCGGTGGTTCAGGCCCAGGGTCTGAAAGCCTGAGCGGAAGCCGTGCCAGAGGTGGTAGCCCAGCGCCACCTGCGCGGCCACGTACAGGGCCACATACCACCACTGCTTGAACGAGCTGACCACCAGCGTGTACAGGTCGTCGTTGTTATTGATATCGGGGTCCAGCTCGCCGAAGCGGGCGCGCCAAAAGAAGTTGTAGAGGTGCACAATCAGAAACACCAGAATCACGGTGCCCAGGATGGCCATGTTGCGCGAGGTCCACTCCGAGTTTTGCTCCGAGTGGTTGCTCACGTAAGCTTGCCCGCCGCGGGCCTTCTTGTTTTTGGCCGCCAGCACGTAGGCCTGGTAGATGTGCGCCACGAAGCCCAGCACCAGCCCCCACTCGATGGTGCGGATGATGGGATTGGTGCCCATAAAGTGCGAGTAAACGTTGAACGCCAGCCCGTGGTCATTGCGAAACAGCTGCAGGTTGCCGACGAGGTGCACCACCAGAAACGTGCACAGAAACAGTCCCGACAGGGACATGATAATCTTGCGCCCAATGCTGCTGGTGAGGGTTTTGGTAATCCAACTCATAAGAAGATAAACAAGGTAGAACAGGCCGTTTGGGCCCCTCAAAGGTAGGGCCTGCCGGCTAACCGCACAAAGCCCGTCCTTGTTCGCAACCCGCCCGGCAGTGCACGCGTTGGCGCAGGAATCAATCCGGCGCCGGCGCGGTTACGCAATGCGGGCTTGCGCGGGCATGGGCTGATTTTCGCTTACTTGTGGCGCGGCCGGAGCAGCTGGCTTGCTCCGGCCCGCGGCGTGCCTTGCGGCGTACCCGGTGCGGCTCTTAATTACTTTATTTCCTGATGACTACTATCTATTCTCCATGGGATGGCCGGGTTAGCCGACTGCAGCGGCGCGTGAGCGCATTGTTGGGCCTGCTGCTAGTGCTGCTGGTTTCGGCCGGGGCCGTTCGGGCCTCGCACATCCGGGCCGGCGACATTCAGTCCCGGGCGGACGTGACGAACCCGCGCCGGATTTTTTTCCGGTTGACGCTATATACTGACCGTTTGCCGACAACTGGCAACACCCCGGTTTTGCAGAACGCCTCCTATATTTCCTTTGGCGACGGCACTTGTACCGGCAAGCTAGAGCCTGAGCAGATTCCTCGGAACGACCGGGTCGGTGGGCCGCTGGTGCCGCCCACGCAAATAACGCCTGACACCGACGTCAATTACTACTACTTCGAGCATACCTATCCCACATCGGGAGACTTTACGGTTAGCATGATAGGTGAGAACCGGAATGCGCTGGTGCTCAATATCACTAACTCGGCGTCGCAGACATTTTATATCAGTACCAGAATCTTTATTAGACCGGAGCTGCGGGGTAACCGTTCGGCAGTGCTTAACGCGCCGGCCATTGACAAGGGCGCGGTCGGTCAGGTTTTTCTGCATAATCCCGCTGCCTTCGATGCTGATGGCGACTCGCTGGCTTTTGAACTAACAGAGAGCAGGGATGTGCCCCTTGGTGTAGCGGGAGTCACTAACTGTCAACCAGTATCGCGTGTTGCCAGCGGCTTCCGGTTTCCGCAGGTGCTGGGTGGGGTGCAGGTCCGGTACGAAGGTGTGCCGCGGGGCCGTGAGGGCGACCCTGCCATTTTAGTGCAGGACCCGCGCACGGGTCAGATTACCTGGAATGCACCTCGTGAGGCGGGTTTGTATAACATTGCCTTCAAGGTTACAGAGTATCGGCGCACAGCGTTCGGCTTCGATGAGATTGGCGTCGTCATTCGCGACATGCAGATTATCATCCAGGCCACCAACAACCAGCGGCCCATCATCCGGGTGCCCAATGATACCTGCGTGATTGCCGGCTCTACCGTGCTGGGCCGGGTGAGCGCCACCGACGTGGCCGGCCCCAACGGCGACCGGGCCACGGCCATGAAGCTGACGGCTATCAGTGGCATCCTGCCGCCGGCCACGTTCTTGCAGACGCTGAACGGTCCGCCGCAGGCCACCGGCCGGTTCCAGTGGAAAACCGAATGCGCCAACATCGCCTCTCAGCCCTACCAGGTGCTGTTTAACGTGCAAGACACGCCGCCCACCGGCAGCCCACTCATCGACCAGAAGGTGTGGCGCATCACGGTGGTGGGGCCGCCCCCGCAAAATCTGCGCGCCGCCGTTGGCCCCACCAGCAACGGCAACACCACGCAGCTCACCTGGGACTCGTATGCCTGCCCGCTGCCAGGCGCCCGGATGCTGATTTTCCGCAAGGAAAATTCGACTACCTTCAATCCCGGGCCCTGCGACACGGGCATTCCGGCCGGGCTGGGCTACCAGCAGATTGGCAACGTGAGCGCCACGGAACGCTCGTTTCTGGACGATAATGCCGGCCGGGGGCTGGAGCGCGGCAAAACCTTCTGCTACCGCATCTACGTCGAGTTCCCGCTGCCAGCAGGGGGTAAGAGCCTGGCTTCGCAAGAAGCCTGCATAGACTTCGCTGGCCGCCCGGCCCTGCTCACCAACGTGGACGTGACCCGCACCAGCACCAACGAAGGACAAATTCTGGTGCGCTGGACCCAGCCCGTGGTGCCCGCCGTGCCGGGCCGCGCCTACCGCCTCTCGCGCGCCGTGGGCCTGACGCCGGCCGCGACTGATTTCACGGTGGTGCTGCCCAGCCGGACCGACCTGCAGAACACCGAGTTCGTGGACAGCAACCTCGACACCCAGACCCGGCCCTACACCTACAAGCTGGAAGTGCTGACGCCGGTGGCCGGCCAGACGGCTCCCAGCAGCGAGGCTTCGCCGACGGCCAGCAGCGTGCGCCTCGCGGCCACGGCCAACGGCCTGACCAAGACCATCACCGTGAACTGGACTTACAATGTGCCTTGGGACAACACGGCCGGCCCGACGCGCGTTTTCCGCCGCGCCCAGACCGGGGGCGCGTACGTCCAAATCGGCACGGCCGCCTCGACGGCAACCGGCGGCACCTACACTGACCGCGACGCGACGCTGCAGCTGGACCAGACCTACTGCTACTACGTGCAGACCGAGGGCCGCTACGCAGGCATCCCCGCTCTGCAATCCCTGCTCAATAAAAGCCAGGAGCAGTGCGTGCCGCTGACCAGTGAGCCCTGCGCGCCGGTGCTGACGGTGCTGCCCGTCAACTGCGACAGCCTGGCCACGCTGGGGCTGGCCTCGGCGCCGCTGGGCCAGAACCCGTACCCGATAGCCACCAACCGCTACGAAAACCGCCTGCGCTGGACCCTGGGCACCACTCCGGCCGGCTGCTCGAACGCCAACATCCGCTACTACCGCATTTTCTACCGGCCCACCGAGGAGGGCACGCTGGCCCTGCTGGACTCGGTGCCGACGCTGAGCTACGTGCACCGCAACCTGCCCGGCAACGCGGGCTGCTACGCCGTGCAGGCCGTGGATGCGGGCGGCCGCCGCTCGGTGTTGAGCAATGTGGTGTGCATCGACAACTGCCAGTTCTTTGTGCTGCCTAACATCTTCACGCCCAACGGCGACAACCTCAACGCCACCTTCCGGCCGCGGCTCAGCAGCCCGGTGCTGCGGGTGCGCTTCCAGGCCTTCAACCGCTGGGGCGTGAAAGTGTACGAGAGCGACAGAGACCCGCTCATCAACTGGGATGGCGGCGGCGCCCGCTCTGAGTCGGGCAACGCGGCCATGGTGTCGGGCGGTATTTACTACTACCTGGCTGAGGTCGAGTTTGCCGACTTCAAGCGCACGAAGCGCACCTACAAAGGCTGGGTAGAGGTGGTGCGCTAAACCGCGCGAAGAGGCCAGCTTTTTAAGATTAATATGTTTTGCAAAAAGCGGCGTCGGCCTTAGGGCTGGGGCCGCTTTTTGGTGAATGCAGGTTTTTGTGCAGCTTGCGCCCCAATTGGTTGGTGGCCGTCCAAGTGGCCGAGCTAGCCGGCAGGCTGCTCAAGCCGGCCGCCAGCAGGGGGTGCCGCGCGGATTACCCCCTGCTGGCGGCTGTTTTTAAATTTTAATTCGTGCAAGCAGATGAGTGAAATGAAATCCGTGATTTTTCCGGGCCAGGGCTCCCAGTTTTCGGGCATGGCGCAGGAGTTATTTGCCAACAATGACGCTGCCCGCCGCCTACTGGAGCAGGCCAACGACCTGCTGGGCTTCCGGCTGACTGACACCATGTTCGACGGCTCCGACGAGGACCTGCGCCGCACCGACGTCACCCAGCCGGCCATCTTCGTGCACTCCGTCGCGCAGTTCGTGGCCCAACCCAACCTGATGCCGGCCATGACGGCCGGGCATTCGCTGGGTGAGTTTTCGGCCCTGGTGGCGGCCGGCGTGCTGGCCTTCGAGGATGCCCTGCCGCTGGTGGCGCGCCGGGCCCAGGCCATGCAGGCCGCCTGCCAGGAGCAGCCAGGCACTATGGCCGCCATCCTCGGCCTCGACGACGCCGTGGTCGAGGGCATCTGCGCTGAAATCAGCGCGGGCGGCAATGTGGTAGTGGCGGCCAACTACAACTGCCCCGGCCAACTGGTTATTTCCGGTTCGGCCGCGGGCGTGAGCCAGGCTTGCGAGGCGCTGAAAGCGGCCGGGGCCAAGCGGGCGCTGCCGCTGCCGGTGGGCGGGGCTTTCCATTCGCCCCTGATGCAGTCGGCCCAGGCCGCGCTGGCCGCCGCCATCGAAAAAACCACGTTTCGCGAGGCTCGCTGCCCGGTGTACCAGAACGTAGATGCGCAGGCGCACACGGCGCCTGCCGCCATTAAAGCCAATCTGCTGGCCCAGCTGACCGCGCCCGTGCGCTGGACCCAGACCGTGCAAAACATGGCCCAGGCCGGCGCCACCGACTTTGCCGAGTGCGGGCCAGGCAAGGTGCTGCAGGGCCTGGTCAAGAAGATTGTGCCCCCGGCCACGGTTAGCTCCGTGAGCTAGACGCCGCGCCGGCTAGGGTTGCCAGCCGCTGCTGCGCCTCTCGGCGGGGTGGGGCAACCAGCAACCCGGGCGGCGCTTTAAGCCGGCCGCCCCCGCGTTTGCGGGTTGGGGGGCCGGGGGTTTGGCATCGAGCGCCCGGGGGCCCCCACCCCCCCCTGGGGGGGGCCGATAAAGGGGGAACTCGCGCACGACCTTCGCGCCTTAGGCGCTGCGCTTCGCCTTGCCGTGAACGCCGTCGGTGCCGTAGTAG
>CAXUEM010000128.1:7428-8173 GCA_964249885.1 uncultured Hymenobacter sp.
TGGGTTGCCAGCCGATGCTGCGCCTCTGGGGGGGGTGGGGCAACCAGCAACCGGGGCGGGGGTTTAACCCGGCCGCCGAATTTTTGCGGGATGGGGCGGCCGGCTTTTTCTGTGCGTTCTATTCCGGAGTGGCTGCCCCTACTGCTGGCGGCGGGCCTGCTGCTGGGCTTGTTTTTCTACGCCACGGCCCTGGGTCTGGACGGCACCGGCGACTCGCGCTACTATCTGCACGCCGCCCGCACCTGGCGCGAAACCGGCCAGCTGCTGCACCCCGACGGCACGCCGTACCGCTACTGGCCTCCGCTTTTTCCGCTGCTGCTCAGCTGGGCCCACACCCTGACGCGGCTGCGGCTGCTGCACGCGGCCAGCCTGCTGGGGGCGCTGCTGTTTTGGAGCGCCGTGGGCCGGCAGCTCCTACCGACACGCCGAGCCGCGGTTCTGCCGCTGCTGCTGGCCCTGTCGGCTCCGGCGCTGGTGCTGAGTGGGTTTGTGTGGTCGGAAACCGTGTTCGGCTTGCTGTGGGCCGGCTTTGCCTGGGGCCTGTTGCGCTGGGTGCGCACGGGCTCGAAGCTGGGCTATTGGCTGAGCGTCGGGCTGGGTTGGCTGCTGCCCTTGCAGCACAGCCTGGGCCTTTTTCTGCTCACGGGCACCTATGCGGCTCTGTTGCTGCCCCGCGCCGCGTCGGCAGTGCCCGGCCGGCGGCCGCGCCTGCTGCACACCCTGCTGGGCGGCAGCGGCGCGGTGC
>CAXUEM010000129.1:0-8071 GCA_964249885.1 uncultured Hymenobacter sp.
GCTTGAACATGTTGGAGGCATCCATCTAGCCGGAGGCACCGCCAGCACCCACAATCGTGTGCAGCTCGTCAATGAACAGAATCACGTCGGGCGACTTTTCCAGCTCGTTCATCACGGCCTTCATGCGCTCCTCAAACTGCCCGCGGTACTTCGTGCCGGCCACGAGCGAAGCCAAATCCAGCGTCACGACGCGCTTGCCGAATAGCACCCGCGACACCTTCTTCTGGATGATGCGCAGGGCGAGGCCTTCGGCGATGGCCGTTTTGCCCACGCCGGGCTCACCGATGAGGATGGGGTTGTTTTTTTTGCGGCGGCTCAGAATCTGGGCCACGCGCTCAATCTCTTTCTCGCGGCCCACGATGGGGTCGAGCTTGTCTTCTTCGGCCATCTTGGTCAGGTCGCGGCCGAAGTTGTCGAGCACCGGGGTGCGCGACTTCTCGCCGGCTTTCTTGGCCGTGCCACTGCCGGAGCCGGCGCCCTGCCCGCGGCCGCCGCCCTGGCCCTGCCCAAAGAGGCGGTCGTCATCGTCATCGGCCTCCGGGCCGGCTTTCGGATTCTTCGCGCCCGTGCTGCCGCCGGCCGTGCCGTGGTAGTCGAGCGAGTCGCGCACTGATTCGTAGTTCACGCTGAATTTGCTGAGGATTTGAGAAGAAATGTTGTCCTCATCGCGCAGGATGGAGAGGAGCAGGTGTTCGGTGCCGATAATCTCGGACTTAAAGATTTTGGCTTCCAGATAAGTGATTTTCAGCACTTTCTCCGTCTGCTTGGTGAGCGGAATCGAGCCAGTAATGCTCGTGCCCTGGGTGGCCGTGTTGCGGGTGGCCTGCTCGAGCGAGAACTTCAACTCCTCCACCGACACGCCGAGCTTGCGCAGCAGGCCCAGGGCCGTGCCCTCGCCTTCGCGTATCATGCCCAGCAGCAGGTGTTCGGTGCCGATGTAGTCGTGCCCGAGCCGGATGGCCTCCTCCCGGCTCAGGGAAATAACTTCCTTGACGCGGTTTGAGAATTTAGCTTCCATGCGGAATAGTTACAGATGACAAATACTAAAACCCCGCGTCAGGTCGAAGTCAACGGAAAAATAACAAGGCGACGGGTTGGGCCGGGGTGGCTTGAAAACAAGCCGGTGCGGGCGAAGGTTCGGGGAAAGTCAGAACCCCCTGCCGGGCGTAGCGAAGCAGCAGGTTCTGAATCTTACAAATAGTCCCCGGCTGCCGGGCCCTGCATAAAAAGCAGGTCCAGCAGGCTGAGTCCGGGCACAAAGTCCAGGCCAAAGGCCTGCTGGTAGGGGCGGGGCAGCGGCCGGTCTGCCGGAGTGTCAGGCTGGCCCGCCGCCGAGCCGGCCTTGGGAGTCAAACGGTCGCGAAAGTCTAGCACAGGAGCAGGATAAGCGGGTTCGTAGGTTGCCGTCAGCTCCACCGCAACTGGCAGGCGCAGGCAGCGCAGCAGCAGGTGCAGCAAAGCCAAGTTCAGGTCGAAGAGGCGGGCAGGTTTCTGTACGTAGATGTCGCGAAAATAGTCAGCGTAATATTCGAAATACGGCGAGTTTCCGTAGGCGGTTTGCAGCGTGCGCCAGTGCCGGTGCACCCAGTTCTGGCGGTAGTCAATCTCGATTTCGCTGGACTTCACCTTTTCCGAGCGGTTGCCATCCAGTACCGGCACCGTGAGCGGCTGCACGCCCTGCGCCGTCAGAATCAGGCAGCGGTTGCGGTAGGTTTGCTTGCGGTAGTTTTCCTGGGCTTCCAGCAGCAGCTTTTCGGCCGGCCGCAAGGCCGCGAAAAACGCAATGGGCGGATTGTAGGGCAGTTCGCTGAGCAGAGTCACGGATTTGGGCGAATAACGAGTAAGACGGATGGCACGAATTTTTACTTAGCCGGTTTGGGGCTGAAACTACATTAGCCGCTTATCTTGAACGGCGCCGCGAAGAATGCTGCCCGCGCCGCCCGTGTACCTTTGCTTTCTATGCCTTCCATGCTGAAAAGCTTTTTGTACCCCCTGCTGGCCTTGCTCAGCCTGAGCGCGCCGGCTCGCCCGCCGCAGATTTTCCTCGATGTGGCGCAGTTCCGCAACCTCGACAAGGTGCAGGGCGGCGCGGAGGTGGAAATCTACGTCACCGTACCCACTCAGACGCTGCTCTACCGTCAGCGGGCGCCCAAGCAGTTTCAATCCTCGGCGGTCGTGACGCTGCAAGTGCTGAAACCCGACGGCCAGCCCGCCTTTCAGGAAACCGTGACGCTCAAGCCGCCCACGCTCAGCGACACGACCATGCAAATCAAGAATCCCATCAGCTTTCTCAAGCGCATCAACCTGCCCGCCGGGGGGTACACAGTGCGCGGGCTGGTGCGCGACCAGTACCGCAAGGCCAACGGTGAAACCACTATCGAATTGCCCCTGACAGTGCGCGCCGAGCCCAAAATCGCCGCTCTCAGCGACATCGTGCTGCTGGCCCGGCCGGCCGTGAAAACCGATGCCGCCGACCCATTCATTCGCGGCGGCTACCGCCTCACGCGGGCGCCGGGCGCACTTTTTGCCCGCGGCGCCAACAACGTATTTTTCTACACCGAGCTAAACCAGGCGCCGGCCGGCCAAAAGCTCAAGGTGCACTATCACCTCGAAAATCCTGAGGGCTTCGCCGCCGATGCCGACACCGACCTGACGCCCGCCGCCGGCCGGCCCACCGTGGTGGCCGGGCAGCTGCCGTTTGGCCCGCTGCCGGAAGGCGAGTTTGCCCTGACCATTGAAATTCGCAACGCCGCCGGCAAGCTGCTCACGAGCCAGACCGCACGCGGCCGCCGCGAAACCCAGGAGTATGCCCCGGCGGGCGCAGCCGGCCCCCGATGAGAAAGCGCACCATATCCCGCAACTCCGACCAGCGCCCGGCGCCGCGCCTGCCCTACCCGTGGTACTACGAGCCGCTGCGCTGGCTTTTGCTGGGCCTGGCCTGGCTGCCTTTTTCAGTGCTGTACCTGCTGGCCGATGGGCTGTACCTGCTGCTGCGCTACGTGGTGCCGTACCGCCGCCGGGTGGTGCTGGCAAACCTGCGCAACTCGTTTCCCGACAAGCCCGCTGCCGAGATTGAGCGCATCGCCAACGCGTTCTACCGGCACTTCGCGCAGGTGCTGGTTGAGACGGTGAAACTGGCCTGCATGTCGGACGCCGAGTTGAAGCAGCGCGTGCTATTCCGCAACCCCGAGGTGCTGGAGCGGCATTTCGAGGCCGGACGCATGGCGCTGGGACTGTCCTCGCACGCCGGCAACTGGGAGTGGGTGCTGACCTCGGGCGCGGTGTGGCTGTCGGCCGAAACTGATGGGGTGTACAAACCGCTGAGCAACCCGTTTTTTGAGAGTTTTATGGCCGAGCTGCGCACCCGCACCGGCGCGGGCCTTATTCCGATGCGCGACACGCTGCGCGACATGGTGCAGCGCCGCGGCCAGCCCCGGGTAGTCAGCCTGCTCTCCGACCAGGCCGCCGGCCCCGAAGACAAGCCCTACTGGACCACCTTTCTCAATCAGGACTCGGGTTTTTACACCAGCGCCGACCGGCTGGCCGCCCGTTTTCAGTGCCCGGTGGTGTACGTGAGCATTCGGCGGCGCCGCCGCGGCTACTATGAAATCGTGCTCACCGAGCTCTACGACGGCGACTCGCCGCTGCCCAAAGAAGGATTTCCGATTACCGATGCCTTCGTGCGGCACCTGGAGCGGGACATCCAGGCCGCGCCGGAGCAGTACCTCTGGACGCACCGCCGCTGGAAACACAAACGGCCAATGATTAATGGTTAATGATTAATCTCGTTCAACTAAGCAGAGCGACACTAATCACTGACCATTAGCTATTAACCGCTGTCTCACAGGTACTGCTCGATGTCGCCGGCGCCCTGGCGCACCAGCTCAAAGTCGTCGTTGGTGCAGTCGATGATGGTGCTGGGTATGTTGCCGCCGAAACCGCCGTCGATGACGAGGTCGACCATGGTGCGGTATTTCTCGTGGATGAGGTCGGGGTCGGTGACGTATTCTTCGAGCGTGTTCTCATCCTCGCGCACCGAGGTGCTGAAAATGGGGTTGCCTAACTCCCTGACCAGCTGCAGGATAATCTGGTTGTCGGGCACCCGGATGCCCACCGTCTTGCGCTGCCGCCCGCCGATGCGCGGGGCCTTGGCGCTGGCCTCGAAAATAAAGGTGAACGGACCGGGCAGAGCTTTTTTAATGACCTTATAAACGGGCGTGGTGATGCCGTGGGCGTAGTCGCTGATGTGCGAGAGGTCGTGGCAGATAAAGCTCAGGTTGGCCTTGTCGGGGTGAAAGCCCTTGATGCGGCAGAGCTTCTCGACGGCCTTGGCGTTGTGGATGTCGCAGCCGATGCCGTACACGGTATCCGTGGGGTAAATGATGATGCCCCCTTTGCGCAGCACTTCTACGGCCTGCTGAATGCGGTTGGCGGGCGGGTTTTCGGGGTGGATGCGGAGGATGGTAGCGGCCATGAAGGAGGCAGGGCAAGGTGAAACGGAAGGAAGGGGCGGGCAAGGTACTACGCGGGGCCGAATTTTGGGAGGGCTGCCCAGCGGCCAGCAGGGGGTAGCCGGGCCGGTGGTGTACTTTTGGGCTTCCGCACTGCCTTCCCCGATTTCTGCCTTCCCTCTATGTCTCAACCTGCCAAAACGTCGGGCACGGATTACAAGGCCCGCGCCATTCGCCGCCGCAACCGCTACGCCACCGTCAGCGTGGTGTTCAGCCTGACCCTGATTTGCTTTTCCTATTATTTCTATCAGGTTTTTTTTACGGCCAACATCAACACCAAAGGCCAGCCAACCTACGTGCTCATCCCGCGGGGCGCCACCTGGAAAGCGGCCCTGGACTCCGTGGAGGCCACCAAAACCGTGATTGACCGGCTCTCGCTGCGCTTCGTGGCCCGGCTCATGAAATACGACAAGCCCGGCGCCGTGAAGCCCGGCCGCTACGAGCTGAAAGACGAGGCCACCAACCGCGAGCTAATTAATTTGCTTAAGTCGGGCCGGCAGTCACCGCTCAAGCTCACGTTCACCAACGTGCGGCTGCGGCGCGAGCTGGCCGCCAAGCTCTCGCGGCAGATTGACGCCCGGCCCGCCCAGATTGACTCGCTGCTCAGCAGCCCGGCGTACGCCAAAAAGCTGGGCTTCGACACCACCACGGTCGTGAGCATGTTCATTCCGAACACCTACGAGCTGTACTGGAACACTTCGGCCGAGAACCTGCTCCAGCGCATGAAAAAGGAATACGAGAAGTTCTGGACGCCCGCCCGCGACGCGCAGCGCCAGAAGCTGAACCTGAGCCGCGCCGAGGTCAGTACCCTGGCCAGCATCGTGGAGGCCGAGCAGCAGCAGCACGCCGACGAGCGCCCCCGCATTGCGGGCGTCTACCTCAACCGCCTGCGCCGCGGCATGAAGCTGCAGGCCGACCCCACCGTGGTGTACGCCAACGGCGACTTCGGCATCAAGCGCGTGCTGAACGTGCATTTGCGCAAAGACTCGCCCTACAATACCTATAAGTACGCCGGCCTGCCGCCCGGCCCCATCAACCTGCCCAGCATCGCCAGCATCGACGCCGTGCTCAAACCCGAAAAGAACGATTACCTGTATTTCTGCGCCAAAGAGGATTTCAGCGGCTACCACGCCTTCGCCACCAACGAGGCCGGCCACTTGCTGAACGCACGGCGCTACCAAGCGGCGCTGAACCGGGCGGGAATTAGATAATATGGTGGATGGGAGAAATGTGGAAGATGTGAAAATTTAACTCCCTGCTACGCCGTTGTTCATTTTCACATTCTCTGTATTCCCTCCATTTACCACAGTTCTCAGATGTTCCAGTCCGACACCCAAATTCGCGTGCGCTACGCCGAAACCGACCAGATGGGCTACGTCTACCACGGCAACTACGCGGCCTATTTCGAGGTAGCCCGCACCGAGGCATTCCGGCGGCTGGGCATCAGCTACAAGGCCCTGGAAGCCGACGGCGTGGGCATGCCGGTCGGCGAGCTGCGCACCCGTTTCCGCCGCCCCGCCCGCTACGACGACCTGCTCACGGTGCGCCTGCTGCTGCGCCAGCCCGCCGAGGGCTCGCGGGTGCTGTTCGAGTACGAGGTGTACAACGAAGCTGAAGAGTTACTCACCGAGGGCAGCACCCTGATGGTGTTCGTGAGCACCAGCAACGGCCGGCCCGTGGCAGTGCCCGCTGGCATTCAGGCCCTGCTGGCCACCTATTTTTCCGAGCAGGACGCGCTGGGCCCGCTCGGCGCCGGGCAGGTACCGCCTGACGCGCCCGCGCCGGCCGCGTTTGGGAAAGGATAATTAAAAGTTAAAAATGAAGAATTAAAAAAGAGTGTTCTGAGGCTCGGCGTACAGTTGCACCGCTATAAGCAGGGCAGCCTTTTTAATTTTTAATTAAAACATGAAAGCTCCCGTGATTCGCCGGGCTCGGCTGCCCGATGTGCGCCGGCAGCGGCCTTACCGCCGGGCCATTGTGTGGCTTAAGCGCTTCCGGTTGGGGCAATCCAACGCCTCGCTCTACGATGTGCTGGACCGCGTGCTGCACGAGCTGCGGCTCGATTCCTTGGAAAAGCGCGCCGCCTACATGGCCTTCAACCTCACGCTGGCCCTGTTCCCGACCATCATTTTCGTATTCACGCTCATTCCCTACATCAAAATCCCGGAGCTGAACGTCGATATCCTGCAGTTTCTGAGCGACATCATGCCCAGAGAGCTGTACGCCGCCACAGCCTCCACCATCGAGGACATCGTTAATATTAAGCACGGCGGGCTGCTCTCGTTTGGTTTTGCTACGGCCCTGGTCTTGTCCAGCAATGGCATCATGGCCCTGCTGGATGCGTTCGAGAAAAAATATCCGTGGTTTAAGCACCGCAGCTACCTGCGCAAACGAGTCATCGCCACTAGTTTAACCTTTCTGCTGTCCTTTATTCTCGTGCTGGCCATTGCCGGCATCTTCTTCGGCACCTTCATTATCGACGCGCTGGTGTTCTATGAGATTGTGCCCGAAAAGCTGACCGAGCTCATGATTTCGGTGCTGCGCTACGGCTCGCTGGGCGGCCTGTTCCTGTCTACCACCTGCGTGATATTCTACTTCGTGCCGCCGGTGCACGACAAGTGGGCGTTTCTCTCAAGTGGCGCCATTGTCGCCACACTGCTCATTTTTCTGGTGTCGTTTCTCTTCACGCTTTACGTGCGCATTTTCGATTCCTACAACACGTTCTACGGCTCCATCGGCGCGCTCGTGGGCTTCATGGTGTGGCTGGAGTTTGTGTGCATGACGCTCATCATCGGCTTCGAAGTCAACGTGAGCGTGGACGCGGTGACGGGCCGGCTCAAGACAATGAGCCGAGGCAGTGAGCAATAAACAGCAGCCGGCGAGCAGACCCAGCAGGAAAGTATTTTTTGAAAAAACTACTCCCTGCTCACTGTTCACTGCTTCCTGTTCACTACTTTTGCGCTCCCGAATCACTCCGGGGAATGTGCTAGAGAGGTGGCAGAGTGGTCGAATGCGACGGTTTCGAAAACCGTTATACCGGCAACGGTATCGGGGGTTCGAATCCCCCCTTCTCTACTTTTTTGAGTTAAGAGTTATAAGTTAAGAGTTTAAAGTTGCCCCTTTGGTGGTCATTTTAACTCTTAACTTATAACTCTTAACTGCCCCAGAGAGCTGGCAGAGTGGTCGATTGCGGCGGTCTTGAAAACCGTTGAGGGTTAAACCTCCGGGGGTTCGAATCCCTCGCTCTCTACAAGTAATAAGTTGACTTACAGCAGTTTTTGGCGCCCCGCTTCCTCATTGGAAACGGGGCGTTCTTTTTTCAAACAGGCGCCGCTGCCTGCTCGCCTCAACGGTCAATTTCCGGCCTGCTCCGCATGAATCACGCCGCGCCCCACCAAACGGAACTGCTCATCTTCGCCCGCGAGCCTGTGCTGGGGCAGGTGAAGACCCGGCTGGCGGCAGATATTGGCCCCGAGGCAGCCCTGGCCGTGTACCGCGAACTGCTGGCCTTGACGGCGGCGGCCGTAGCCGCGGCCCGGCTGCCGGCCACGGTGTGGCTG
>CAXUEM010000130.1:0-3837 GCA_964249885.1 uncultured Hymenobacter sp.
CTGCCCTGCTGGCTGCGGGCGAGGTCCTGCTTTTAAAACTAAAAACCCGCCTTCTCCTGGGGCCGCCGCGGCGCGTGCTGGCCCAGGAGAAGGCGGGTTTGCTGGCCGGCGGGGCACGCCGGGCCGGCCAGCAGGGGGTAGTGGCTACTGCCCGGTGGTTTTGCCCTTGCTGTTGGTGGCCTGGGGCACGCCGTTGGTGATGTTGGCCTCCTGCTGAGCGGGGCCCACGTCGTTGGTGTTGCCGCGGCCGTTGTTGGTGCGGTCCACGGCGTCGTTCTGGCCGTTGGCGGCCTGGGGCGAGGCCGAGCTCTTGCCGGCCGGGGCCGAGTTCAGCTGGTCCTGCACCGTGCCGTTCTTGATGGCCACGGCCGAGCCCTCGCCGATGGGCGTGCGCACGATCTGCTTGTAGTTGATGCTGTCGCGGTTCACGTCCTCGTTGCGCCAGCCGGGCGCGTTCACGAAGGTGTGCTCAAACTGGGTGTTGAGGCCGGGGCTGTAGCGCTGGTATTCGCAGGAAGAGAGGGAAGTAGCGGTGCCGAGAGCCAGCAGGCCCAGCAGCGCACGAAAGGAAGGCTTCATAAATCAGAAATGAGTTAGGCTGCGAAGTAAACCGCCGCCGGTCGAATACGTTTGCTAGCCCAAACGCAAGCGACGATACAATGGTTAATGATTAGTGCTTAATGATGAATGCCGTTCCGGCTCCATTATCTCAATTTATCATTCCTCACTAATCGTCAAGCATTAAAAAAAGAATGTCTTCCCGTTTCGGCAATGCGCTGCGCGCTCTGGGCCGCGCCGCTACCCTGCTGCCGCGCGGCGCGGCCTACGCCTACCGCGCCGGGCAGGCGCACCAGCACTTTTTCCTGCCCGTGCTCAACGGCGCGCTCGGCGACCAGCTGGCCGCCCGCTACGACCCGCGCGCCATCCAAATGAGTTTCCGGCGCGGCGGGCAGGATGTGCCGGTGGCGGCTCTGCGCCTGCCCGCCGAGCGCTGCAAAACCCTGGTGTTCGTGCACGGGCTGATGGGCGACGAGCTTATCTGGCAAACCGGGTTTCAGGACCCGGCCGGCCGGTTGCGCTTCGGCCCGCGCCTGAGCCAGGAGCTGGGCCTGCGCTGCCTCTACCTGCGCTACAACACGGGCCTGCACATCTCCGAAAACGGCCGCGAGCTGGCCCGCCTGCTCCAGGAGCTGGTCGATGCCTACCCCGATGCCGTCGGCGAGCTGGTGCTGGTGGGCCACAGCATGGGCGGGCTGGTCATCCGCTCGGCGGGACATTACGCTTCAGAGTTAGGAGTTGAGAGTGACGAGTTAAGAGTCGAAACAGTCGAAGAGCTACCAACAAGCCCGGATGACCAACTCCTAACTCCTAACTCTTCATTCTTAACTGGCGCAGCCGCAGCCACTTGGCTGGCCCACCTGCGCGCGGTGTTTCTGCTGGGCACGCCGCACGACGGCGCCTGGCTGGAGCAGAACTCCCACCTCACCGAGCGGCTGCTGCGGCGCATCGACCTGTTCCCGACCCGCTTTCTGAGCAACGCCCTGAGCCAGCGCAGCAACGGCATCAAGGACCTGCGCCACGCCTGCCTGGTAGACGAGGACTGGCAAAATGCCCACGCCCCCGACCTGACGCCGCCGCGCACGCCGGTGCCCCTGCTGCCCGGCGTGGCCTACCACGTGCTGATGGGCGCCTGGCTGCGCACCACGCTGCCCGCGGTGCTGCGCGAATATTTCGGCGACGGCATGGTGGGGGCAGCCAGCGCCCGCGGCCACGCCACCTTCGGCGACGAGGCCAGCCTGCCGCCCGGCGCACAGGTGCGCACGGCCGTGTTTCCGCAGCAGCACCACGGCGGCCTGCTCACCCACCCGGAAGTGTATCAGTACCTGAAAGGCCACGTGTGAGCCGGACTCATTGCTTATCGGCGTTTGCGCCGGCTTTCGTGCTCATACACGCGCTGGCCCAGGTCGCGCAGAAACGGCAGGCCTATCTTATCATACTCGTAGGCGTCATCGTTGAGAATGCCGTCGGCGTTGACGTAGATGACGGCGCTGAGCAGAAACTCGACGCCCGTGGCGGGGTTGCTGATGTAGGCGTTGTCAATCAGAAAGCCATAGGCCTGGCCGATTTTATTATAAACGCGCACTCCGGCAGGCAGCGGCGCGGTGCCGCCCCCGCCGAGCAGGAACTTGGCGTAGGTATCGGGGAAGTGCGCGGCATCGTAGCGCGGCGAGCGGCTTTCGCGCGGCAGCTGCGAGAGGGCCTCGCGCAGCAGGGCATAGTCAGCCGGGGCCAGCTGCAGGCGGCGGGCGGTAGGTAGCGCTTCCGGGAAAAGCACGGTGCGCAGCAGCCGCTGCAAGTCGGGCAGCGAGGCGGCGTTGCGCTGGCTGAAATCCAGGGGGCCAAGAGTGAGCAGGTCACCTTCGCGGTAGGCGCGGCCGATGCCGTAGCCTTGATAAGCCAACCGGGGCCAGGCGCCGCCGAAGTACGCCGCCGGCTGCTGGTGCAGCAGCTGCCGGGCGGCGGTATCGGCATAAAACCGGATGGGGTTGGTGTGGCGGCTGCCGGGCTCTTTGTCGCCCACGCTCAGGCGGTGCTGCAGGCGGCTTTGGCGCAGGCCCAGGCGGCGCAGGCCGGCGTTGAGCTCCGCCGGCCCCACAAACTCATACAGGCGGTTGTAGGCGTCGTTGTCGCTCACCAGCAGGGCCTTGCGTACGTAGTGGCCCAGGCTGGGCCGGCCAGTGGCGGCGCTGCTGTCGCGGCGCATGGTGGTTTGGCTGGCAAAAGCCGAGTCGGTCAGCATGATGCTTTCGGCCGTCAGGCCCGGTACCGGCTGGCTGAGGCGGCGCAGCTTTTCCAGAGCCAGGGCCGCCGCGGCCAGCTTCACGGTGCTGGCCGGGTAGAAATACTCCCGCGGCCGCAGCGGGTAGCCAAACGTGCGAAAGTGCGGCCGGCCGGCCGGGTCGCGCCGGATGCGGGTGTACTGGATTTGCAGCCGGTAGAAGTCGGGCCGGGCCAGCACCCGCCCCAGCCCTGCCGTATCGGTGCGCAGCAGGCGCCGCAGCGGATTTTGGAAAAGCTGGGCGCGGGCGCTGCTGCCGGCCCCGAGCAGAAGCAGCAAAAGCCAAACCGTCAGCCACTGCCCCAGGCGCGCGTGCGTCGGCATGCGGCTACTGCGGCGTGGCCGACTGGCTGGCTCGCTGCCGGCGGCTGGCCGCGGCTGCCGAGTCGCGGGCTTCTTCAGGGGTGCGGCTGTTTTCGGCGGTTTCGCGGTTGAACTCCGAGGCCTCGGGCGAGGCGGCGCGCTCTTCGGTGGCCAGGCTGGTGGCGCTGCAGGCGGCCAGGCTCAGGGCCAGGGCGGCCAGCAGGGGGGTAAGCAACTTAAATGACAGGCGCTTTTTCATAGTTATGGTATGGTACAAGGTATTTAGCGCGCGTTGTACGTATAGACCCCAGAAGCGTACAATCTCTCTGCTTTTAGTTAGCCGAATAACACAGCAAAAAGCGGGCGCCCACTTCCTTACGCAGGAAGCAGTCGCCCGTTCTTACTGGCGCGACAATTATTCGGTTGCCTTTTTCCTACTCAGGTTAAAGCGGTAGCGCAGGCCCAGACCGACGGAACGTGTCACGCCCCACGTATTACCTACCGTGTTCAAATTAATATAATCTGACGTCTGTTTTAGATTACGAATATATCCATAATCGAAAACACCTTCCAGATGCCGGTTGAAGATGTAGCTCACACCCAAGCCAGCCGTGATATACTTATTCTTGGCGCCGGCCGGGGGGGGGCGGGGGGGGGGGGGGTTGGGGGGCCCGGTGTGTTAGGGTTGGCGGTTT
>CAXUEM010000130.1:3847-8050 GCA_964249885.1 uncultured Hymenobacter sp.
GTTTTATACCTCGTGCTTACCCAGGCTCCACCCCCAAAGGCATCTAGCTGTAGCTCACCAGTGCGAGACTGAATCAGTCGGCAGCGCACCAGCGCCGTAACCGCGCTGGTCCACGATTCATCGGTTCGCCACCCATAGGTTGGCTGACCACTATCAGTAGTTCCCGTATATGAAGGGTCATCCCTATCGAGTTGGTGCTTGTAGGCGTAGCCTAACTGAGCTGACCAGCGCGGGCCAAGACGCCAGCCTGCGGCAGTCTTCCAAGACCCGACCCCTACTGTGTTTTCGAAGCTGGGATAAAACATCAGGTATTGACCCCATCCTGCTTCCGCCGTAACGTAATAGGGCATGGCAGCTTCCCGGCTACGCTCCTGCGCAAGGCACAGGGTGTCAATAGAAATCATCTCCGCTACCAGCAGGGAGCAGACCAGCAGCTTTCTCATAGCGTCTGGCTTGACTTAGTAGCGGTAGCAAAAATAGATGTAGTCGCCGCCGCAGCCTTCGTTCAAATCCTGCGGATTCCTTTGCCACCCGGCTGGTGGCATTGCCGTGCTGCTATTGCTTGACAACACTCCTACTTCGGTGAACCTGGCAGGATAAATTGAAGCGTTTTTGGACTGGTACGACCAGATGTACTTACCGCCCGCTCGCCCATTAAGGTCAGCATTGACGTAGGCAGGATTTTCAGGACTTTGCGGCGTCCAGATATTAAGAAAATTAGTAGGCGGAGCCGGAACAGGTCCAATAGAAAACCTTCCTTCAGTTTTCGTGTCAAAAGCACGAGACCCTACGCTCGGGCCGGAAGGGTCATCAGGACCGTAGAGAGCCTGTGTTGAGTTGCGGGTAAACGTGAAGTAGATGTAATCGCCACCAGAGCCCTTATTCAGGTCCGCGTTAAGCATAATATAGCCCGCTCGGTTCAAGTTGACTGCGCTGGAGCTAGGCACATTATTGTACATGAGCTTTATATCAAAAATAGCCCCGCTGCCGCCTTGCCCCACCGAAGTGGTAAAGGTGCTCTGAACAGTGCCAAAACCCCCACCACAACTCCCGCACTCCTCGATATTGGTCAGGTTGGACTTTTTCGGATTTACGCTCACGACCTCCCCGTCCGCCGTAAGCTTGTAATACTGCTTGAAGTCGGCCATCGCGGCATCGCGCTTCACCCGGGTGAGCACCGCACCGGCCGGTATCTGTGTGCTTTTGGCCACATACTGACCGGAATAATCCAGTTCCTTACCTTGCTCTACCCGTTCCACAAAGCGCAGCCAGGCGGTTTGGCCGGGAGTATGCTGTTGCTTAATATTTTCCTCCGTGACAAAGGATTGACTGGCTGGTGCTCCGTTGCCATCCCCAACATCTGTTTTTGGTGCTACCCCTGGCTGCATGGTTTTATCGCAGCCCGATAGTCCAATTACCCCCCCATTAAAATAACGGGGAAAGCTACTTTGCTAAGTTTGTTCATAAACGTGAAATATGAGAGTATGAAAAAGAGGTTGACTAATAATCAAATCTACTTTTATTATCTCATAATTTCAAAGCCGGTATGTTTTATTTTAGGGCAAGCTCAACGGTCTTGTAATCAGCCGCTACGACGAAGCTGAGCGGTAGCGGCGGGGCGGTAGTTGCTTCCGAAGCGGCTATCTCACCGGCGGCTTGCCCATCAATCAGGGCGCTGCTGACTGCTCCCGGCAGCCCGTGCAGCACCAGCCGGTAGCGGCCGTAGCTGGGCTGGTACGGCCCCTCGATGGTTTGGGTGATGCTCAGGCTGTCGGCGTCGCCGCTCACCAGGAAACGGCGCAGGGTCTGCTGGCCCTGCTCCTGGTAGGCGTAGCCCTCGCCGCCGTCGTCGTAGAGCAGGCTCTCGGCCGTGCCGTTGATATAGTACACGTGCAGGGTCAGCTCCTCCACGGGTTTTTCGCCCACGTACTGCATCACGGGCTGCAGGGGCAGCACGGCGCCGGCTTTCACGAACAGCGGAATGCGGGTGAGGTCGGCGGCGGCCCAGACCTCCTGGCCGCCGGTTTTCAACTCGTCGGTCCAGTAGTAGTACCACTCACCGCGGGGCAGGTACATCCAGCGCCCATCCACCCCCGGCTGGGTGATGGGGCAGACCAGCAGGGAGTCGCCGAGGCTGAACTCGGCCATGCGCAGGTAGGTTTCCGGGTCATTCTGGTCGAGGAAGGTGAGCGGGCGCAGCATGGGCGTGCCCAGCGTGGCATACTGCCAGAAAGCCGTGTACATGTAGGGCAGCAACTGGTAGCGCAGCTCGATGAACTGCCGGGCCAGGCTGGTGTAGGGCTCGCCGAAGCTCCAGGGCTCCTGGTCGCCGTGGTCGCCGCTGCTGTGGGTGCGGAAGAACGGGTGGAAGGCGCCCAGCGCAATCCAGCGGGCGTACAGCTCGCCGTCGGGCGTATCGACGAAGCCGCCGATGTCGGAGCCGATGAAGCTGAAGCCGCTGATGCTCAGGCGCTGGCACTGGATGTTGGCCAGCCAGAGGTGGTCCCAGGAGGCAATGTTGTCGCCGGTCCAGCCCGAGGAAAACTGCTGCCCGCCCGCGTAGGTGCTGCGCGTGATGGTAAACGGCCGGTCGGGGTAGCTGAAGCGCTTCACGCCGTCGTTCGTGGCGCGGGCCATCTGCATGCCGTAGATGTTATGGGCTTTTTTGTGCGAGGCGCTCAGGCCCTCGTAGTCGAAGCGCACATCATCCGGGAAGGTGCCCTTCTCGAACACGGCGGGCTCGTTCATGTCATTCCAGACGCCTTTCACGCCGGTTTCCTTGATGAGGCCCTCGAACAAGCCCGACCACCACTCCCGCACCCTGGGGTTAGTGTAGTCGGGAAAGTTGCACAGGCCGGGCCACACCGAGCCTTTCATCAGCGGGCCGTCGGCGCGGCGGCAGAAATAGTTGTTTTCGATGCCCTGCTGGTAGACCGAGTAGTCCGGGTCAATCTTGATGCCGGGGTCGATGATGACGATGATTTTGAAGCCATCCTCAGCCAACTCCTTCACCATACGCTTGGGGTCGGGGAAGCGCGTGGAATCCCAGGTGAAGCAGCGGTAGCCGTCCATGTAGTCGATGTCGAGGTAGATGGCATCGCAGGGAATCTGCCGCTCGCGCAGCCCCTGGGCTATTTCCTTGACGTTGCTTTCGGGGTAGTAGCTCCACTTGCACTGGTGGTAGCCCAGCGTCCAGAGCGGCGGCAGCTCGGGCGTGCCGGTGAGGCGGGTGTACTCCTGGGTGACTTCCAGCAGGCTGGGGCCGTAGATAAAATAGTAGTTCAGCTCGCCGCCCTGGGCCCAGAAGCTCATCACGTCGGCCCGCTCGGCGGCAAAGTCGAAGCTGGCCTTGAAGGTGTTATCGAAGAAAATGCCGTGAGCAATGCGCTGCTGCAGCACGTGAAAGAACGGGATGTTCTTGTAGAGCGGGTCGGTGCCCTTCACGTAGCCGTAGGTATCAGAGCCCCAGTTGGTGAAGCGCTTGCCGCGCAGGTTCATGTTGTCGGGCTTGTCGCCGAGGCCGTAGTAGTGGCCGCCGCTGGGCACGCGCTGGCTCATCTTCACGATGTCATTGCCGGTTTCGTAGGGCTGCTCCCAGTGGAAGCCCTGCTCGTCCTCGCTCAGCACCGTGCCGGAGCGGTCCAGCACCTTGGTTTTGAGGTTGTCCTTCTGCACCAGGCAAATCAGGCGGGCCGTGGTGAGGCGGTAGTGGTCGGCTTTCTCCTTGAATTCCAGAAATTCCGGCTGCTGCCAGCCCTGGGCCCGCTCGGGCGGCACGGCGTAGCTGAAATCCGGCTCCAGCGGCCCATCCGTCAGGTAGCGGAAGCGCAGAATCTTGTCCGTAATAACGTGCAGAGCCAGGCGCACACCGTTTTCGCAGCTGAACAGAAACCGCTGCCCCTGCTGCTCGGCCCTGAGCACCGGGCCGGGAAAGTGATTTTCCTGGCCGCGGGCGGCCAGGTCGTTTATCATGTAGTTGTTTTCCTGAATATCGTTGGTCATAGTCGGGTCGAATGGCGAGCTTAGAGCTGAGAAGTCAGAACTCAGAGCCTGGACAGAATAGCGTTGCGTAGGAGCTAAGAAGTAAGCTGACTGAACAATTCTAGGTTCTGAGTTCTAAGCGCTCAGTTCTAAATTGTGAGCAGGGGCAAACCAAGCGGGCGCTTACGCAGATTAAGCCCGAAAGGTACGGCCGGGTCCTAG
>CAXUEM010000131.1:0-1294 GCA_964249885.1 uncultured Hymenobacter sp.
GGCCGATGCCGGCCGCCACTACCGGGGCACGGGCGCGTTTCTGGGCTCGCTGGGCGCGACGCTGTACGTGGGGCCCCTGCTAGGTTTGGTGGCCCCGATTGCGCTGGGCAAGACGCCCGTGCGGCCCCACAATTTCGGCGCTCCCCAGCCGCTGCTGCTGCAGGACCCCGACTACACCCGCGGCTACCAGCAGCAGGCCAATCGTCGCAAGCGGGGCCAGGCCTGGGGCGGCTACGGCGTTGCGACGGGGCTTTACGTGGTGCTCATTGCGAGCCTGGTTGCCAGCTTCAGCCAATAGCGGCGGCCGGCCCGGTCTTCGCCCGCGGCTTGGGCGCTTCGTGCCTACTTTCGCTCATGCGCTACGTTTCCCTCGACCTCGAAACCTCCGGCCCCGACCCGCTGCGCCACCAGGTGCTGGAGCTGGCCGTGGTGGTGGAGGACACCAAGCGCCCGCGGCCGCTGGCCGAGCTGCCCAGCTTCCGCCGCCTGCTGCGCTACCCAGAGCTAACCGGCACCGCCGGCGCCCTGGCCCTGAACGTCCGCCTGCTGACTGAAATGGCCGACACCAAGGACGGCCCCGCCGCGCCCGCCGACCACTGTACCCCGCCCGAACTGCTGCCCCAGCTGCGCGACTTTCTGCTTGCGCAAAACTTCCGGCCCGACCCCAAAGGCCGGGTGCGCTTCGTGATGGCCGGCAAAAACGTGGCGTCCTACGACCTGCTGTTTCTGCGCCAGCTGCCCGGCTGGGGCACCCTTGTGCGTTCGGAGCCGGCCACGCTCGACCCGGCCGCTTTTTACCTTAACTGGCACAAAGACTCCCGCCTGCCCAGCCTGAGCATCTGCAAGGCCCGCGCCGGCCAGACCGACACCACCGTGGCCCACGAGGCCCTGGCCGACGCCCTGGACGTGGTGCGGCTGCTGCGCCCGTTCTATCAGCTGCCGGTGTACCAGCAGGTGCGCCCGCCCGACGAGGCGGCCTAACCTTCGGGCAGCGCCGCCGTGTAAGGCAAAGTTTCCCGCCAATTTTGCTCCGCTATGTCCCTTGCCGACCCCCTGCTGGCCGCCGTGCCCCATTCTCCCGCTGCGGGTATTCGAGCGCTGGCCCGCGCCGGCTTTGCGGCCATCGGGGTGGTGTATGTGCTGATGGGCGTGCTGGCCCTGCTGGCCGCCACGGGGCAGCGCCAGGGCCAGCTGGCTAACAAGGAGCAGGCCGTGCAGCGCCTGCAGGACGTGCCCGGCGGCACCCTGCTGCTGGGCCTCATTGCCTTCGGGCTGCTGGGCTACGTGGTCTGGC
>CAXUEM010000131.1:1304-2802 GCA_964249885.1 uncultured Hymenobacter sp.
GGCCAGCAGGCTTCCGTCCGCCGCCAGGATGGCGATGTTGGGCGGGCGCTTCGGGACGCCCGTGCTCGACACTGAGAGCAAGGGCCACGGCGCCCGGGGGCTAGGCCGGCGCCTGGGCTACCTCGGCAGCGGCTTGTTCTATAGCGGCCTGGCGCTGTACGCGGGCCGCCTGGCCTGGCGCGGCCAGGCCCGCCAGCAGGGGGGCGAGGCCTCCGAGTCGCTGACCGGCACCGTGCTGGGCTGGCCCGGCGGCAGCTGGCTGGTGCTGCTGGTGGGAGTTGTCATCATCGGCATCGGGCTCTATCAGGTCTACAAGGCCTACTCCGGCGCCTTTGCCAAGGATGTGAACGCCAGCGGGCTGCCGGCCGGCCAACAGAGGCTGGTGCACCGGGCCGGGCAGATGGGCTTCACGGCCCGCGGCTTGGTGCTCAGCATCATCGGCTACTTCTTCGGGCAGGCCGGCTGGCAGTCGCGGGCGGGCGCCGTGGGCAGCACCGGCGAAGTGTTCGACCTGCTGGCCACCATGGGGCCGCTGGTGCTGGGCACCGTCGCCACGGGCCTGGTGCTCTACGGCCTGTTCATGCTGGTGCAGGCGCGCTACCCGGTGCTGCGCGGCATTTGAGGGCAGCCAGCCGGGGGTGTGCGGGCCGGGCTGTCTGGAAATCAACTTACCTTGCCGCTCTTCATCCCTCACCTATTTTCATTTCTCCGCATGATGCGAAAACCACTTCTGGCCGCGGCCCTGCTGCTGGCTGGCACCCAGCTGGCTACGGCGCAGGCGCAGCCCGGCAAAATCAAAGTCAAGTCCAAGGCCGGCAAGACAGCGGCGGCGCCTGCCGCGGGCCAAACGGCCGCTGCCACCCCGGCCACCGACTGGTCGGTGAACTACGCGGCCACCATTACGCCCGAAGACCTGCGCAAGCACCTCACCGTGCTGGCTTCGGACGAGTACGAGGGCCGCGAAACCGGGCAGAAAGGCCAGAAAATGGCCGCCGACTACCTCGCCAAGCAGTTTGCCGAAATGGGCCTGACCGGGCCGGTGCAGGGTTCCGACAACGCCTACATTCAGCACTTCACCATGAACCGGCTGAGCGTAGACCCCAGCACATCGGTGAAAATCGGCAACCGGACCTTTGTGCTGAACAAGGACTTCTATGCCCTCACCGACGACAAATTCGCGACGGCCACGCCCGTGCAGCCGGTTTTTGCCGGCTACGGCATCAAGTCGGACACATACTCTGATTTTGCCAACGAGGATGATTTCAAGGGCAAGGACCTGGTAATCCTGCTCGGCGAGCCCACTTCCAAAGACGGCAAGGCCCTGCTGGGCAAGGACGGCAAGGCCAGCCCCTACGGCACGGCCGGCATCCCGGAGCTGCAGGCGCGCACGCCCGGCCTGCTCCTGACCAGCGAGCCGCAGCCGCTCACCGCCCGCGAGCGCGAGGTCGCCACCCTGGCGGCCCGGGGGTGGACGACCGCCCGGATCGCTCAGACGCTG
>CAXUEM010000131.1:2812-3846 GCA_964249885.1 uncultured Hymenobacter sp.
CAGCCGCGCGCCACGTTCTTCGTCGAGCCCACGGCCGAGGCCTTTGCCGCCGTATCCAAAAGCTACCAGGGCGTGTTCGGCCGCGAGCAGCTGGCCTTTCCGGATGCGCCGGCCCGCCGCGGGCAGAACCTGTTCATCGTCTCGCCCGAGATGGGCGCCGCCCTGCTGGGCACCAACGCCGCTGGCCTGACTAAGTACCAAAAAGCCGTAACGGCCGCCGGCAAGCCCGTGGCCTCGCCCTTCAAGCCCGCCACGGCCACGGTGCAGACCGTGCAGAAAAAGGAGCCTTTCACGACCGAGAACGTGCTCGGCTACCTCGAAGGCACCGACAAGAAAGATGAGGTCATCGTGATTTCGGCCCACTACGACCACCTCGGCGTGAAAGGCGGCAAGGTGTTCAATGGCGCCGACGACGACGGCTCGGGCACGGTGAGCGTGCTGGAAATGGCTCAGGCCTTTGCCCAGGCCAAAAAGGACGGGCACGGTCCGCGCCGCAGCCTGCTGTTTCTGGCTAATACCGGCGAGGAAGAAGGTCTGCTGGGCTCGGAATACTACACCAGCCACCCCATTTTCCCGCTGGCCCAGACCGTGACCGACCTCAACATCGACATGGTGGGCCGCGTGGACAAAGAGCACGAAGGCAAGGGCGACTACGTGTACCTGGTGGGCTCCGACAAGCTTAGCTCGGAGCTGCACGCGCTGAGCGAGGCCACCAACGCCAAGTACAACCCCGTCGCGCTGGACTACAAGTACAACGACCCCGCCGACCCCGAGCGCATCTACTACCGCTCCGACCACTACAACTTCGCTAAAAACAAGGTGCCGGTGATTTTCTACACCTCCGGCCTGCACCCCGACTACCACAAGGAGTCGGACGATGTGGACAAGATTGACTTCCCGGCCATGACCCGCCGCAACCATCTCATCTTTCACACCGCCTGGGAGCTGGCTAACCGCGACAACCGCGTGGTTGTCGACTCCAGCAAGCCCTAACCCCCTGCTGGCAGAGCCGCCCAAAACAAGAAGGCCCCTGA
>CAXUEM010000131.1:3904-8040 GCA_964249885.1 uncultured Hymenobacter sp.
CCGGTATTTTGACAGTAGGATTTTTTCGATAATAAAAATAACAGGCTGGCCATTAGCGGGCTGGCGGCCCAAACCCGGCGGGACGTTTCGGGAGCCACGGGAGTTGCTGGCTTGGCGGGGCGCGGGCGGGGCCTCATCAGGCTCTCAATGGGCAAGATAGCCGTTGACGCCTGGTCGATGAGGGTGGCGTCGGGCAGCTGGGCATACCAGTTGCGCAGGCCCTGAGGACCCCGAAGTTGCGGCTTGGCTTGCAGATACGGCTTCATAAGACAAAGAGGATAGAACAAAGAAACGGTTAGCGGCGCGGCAGTTTCCTTTTTGGCGGCGCGAGGCCAGGACGCGCCGCGTCTACAAAAAACCCAGTTAGAAAACAGTTAATCTTACTAAAATTACATAAATAAGACGCCACACCCCGCAATGCGCCTATCTATACCCCAAATTTACAAATAGAATCCAATATTTCAAGCCTCGCTCAAACTTTTTGGCGGTGGCCGATTGCGGAGCTCCGGCCGGCGGCTAGGCGGTCGTGCTTTCGGGGGCCATGGTGAGCTTGCCCAAAAAGTCGCGGGCCGGCAGGTAGCGGGCGCGTAACTCCTGGTAGTGCTCCCAGGAGCTGGCGCGGTCGGGCTTCACGGGCAGGCCGGCCTCGGCCAGCTCGTCGCAGGCGCTGAGGAAGTCGGCGTAGCCGGGCTTTTCGTCGGGTTCGGCGTCGGGGATGATGCCCGTGGGCTCGGCGCCGGCCTTCACGTCGAAGAAGCGGTAGATGCGGTTGAAGGAAATGCAGCCGGCCTTGAAGGTGAGCTCGGCTTGGGGCAGGCGGGGCGCGTCGAGCGCCGAGAACATCAGGTTGGCCGTATCCAGTATCAGCCCACCGGCCGTCACCCAGGAGCGGCCGGGCTGCGGCGAGCGGAAGAACGAGATAATGGGCAGCGAGGTGTGGCTTTCCTCCAGCTCGACAAACCACTGCTCCCAGTCGCTCCACTGCTGCACGTCGTCGCCGAGGCTGCCGTCGCGGTTGAGCCAGAGCAGCAGCGACGACGCCTGGGCCGGCGCCCCGGCGCGCAGCTCCAGCCGGGCCACGGTGGTTTCGCGCCGGGAAAACGCCTGGTAGATGGTGGGCAGATACGACAGCAGCAGGGTGAGCAGCAGCAGCCCCAACGTGGACTCGGAGTAGCTGAACACGTTCACTATCAGCCGGTCCGACTCCGTCGAGCCCAGCGTGAGCAAGGAGCTGCAGCTGAGCTGGTAGCACTGCCGCCAGGAACCCTCGCCCAGCGCCCAGAAAATGACGGTGTAGCCCAGACTCAGCAGGGCCTCCCAGGCCACGGGCAGCGCCACCAGGGCCACGGGCGCGTAGTGGGCCATAATTCGGTCGCGCCGGGCGTAGGTGGTAGCCGTCGAGGCGGCCAAGTCGAAGAGCACGCGCACGCCCGTGTACACTACCGCATTAAGGCGCACGGCCTCGTTGCGCGGCAGAATAAACGAGCGGATGGCCGCCGACAAGGTCACGATGACCAGCACCGCGCCCAGCAAACCCAGCAGCAGGCGCAGGCCCAGAAAAAGATATTCCATAGAAGGTTAGGCGCGGCGCACGGCCCCGCTTGCGCTCAAACGGAAATAGCCGGGCCCAGGGCTGGATGCCCGGCTGCGAAGGCTGACCGCCCCCTGCGGCTACTGCGTCTCCCGCGCCGCCCAGCGCTGCCGGAACGACTGGCTGGCTACCGGCAGCGCCGCCCGTCTTTTGTTCCAGCCGACTTTGTCGAGCAGCAAACCCAGGCTCCAGCTTTTGGCCCGGCCGGGCAGCACATCCAGGAGCCAGCGGTGCTGCATGGCCTGCCGCCAGAGGCCGATGGCCAGCTTTTCCTGGGTGGCGTTGTGACCCTCGCGCACGCTCTGCTGGCGGTTGCGCAAGAGCAGGTTGTGCAGGTTGATGCGCACCGGGCACACGCTGGTGCAGGCCCCGCACAGGGTGCTGGCAAAGCTCAGGTGCTGGTGCTCGGGCAGGCCGGAGAGGTGAGGCGAAATAACCGAGCCGATGGGGCCGGAATACGTCGTTTCGTAGGTGTGGCCGCCGATGTTCTTGTACACCGGGCACACGTTCAGGCAGGCGCCGCAGCGGATGCAGCGCAGGGCCTCGCGGCGGTCGGGCTGGGCCAGCAGGGTGGTGCGGCCGTTGTCGAGCAGAATGACCACCATTTCCTCCGGGCCGTCGGTTTCGCCGGGCTGGCGCGGGCCGAAGTAGAGCGTGTTGTACACCGTCACCTGCTGGCCGGTGCCGCTGGTGCTGAGCAGGGGCCAGAACAAGTCCAAATCCGTGAGCTGGGGAATAACCTTTTCGATGCCCACCACCGCAATGTGCAGCTTGGGAAATGTAGCCGAAAGCCGGGCGTTGCCCTCGTTTTCGGTCACGGCCACGGCGCCCTCTCGGGCAATGAAGAAGTTGCCGCCGGTGATGCCGACCTCGGCCGTGGTGTACTTGTCGCGCAGCAGATGCCGGGCGGTGAGCACCAAGGTCTGGGCGTCGTCGGTGCTTTCGGTGCCGAGATGCTTGACAAAAATGTCGTTGATGTCAGCCTTGCTCAAGTGCATGGCCGGCGTCACGATGTGGTAGGGCCGCTGCCCATTGAGCTGCACGATAAACTCGCCCAAATCCGTCTCCACCGACTCGACGCCCTGCTCTTTCAGATAGGCGTTGAGGTGAATTTCCTCGGTGGTCATGCTCTTGGCCTTGACGACAGTTTTCGTTTCGCGGGCCCGGGTCAGCTCGCCGATGGCCGCCAGCGCCTCCCGGGTATTCTGCGCCCAGATAACGCGGCCGCCGCGGGCGGTGAAGCGTTGCTCGAATTCCAGCAGGTACTCGTCGAGTTTTTCCAGCACTTGTGCCTTCAGGTACGCCCCGCGGCTGCGCGCCAGTTCGTGGTCGTGGTAGTGGCCCAGGCCCTGGGTCACGGCCGCGTCGTATTTGCCGATGTTGAAGCGGATTTTGCGGCGGTGCTCCAGGTCGAAGGCCTTGGCCTCGGAGTCGGCTTGAAATTGAACGGACTTTACCATGTTGCTATAAGCCAGCAGGGGGTAGCGCCGCCCTTGCAGCACCGCCGGCGCTCAGATGACGATGCTACCCCCTGCTGGCGGCCTTATTAATTATCGTCGGGCAGAATGTCAATGTCCTGCACCAGCACGCGCCGCTCAATCTCCCGCCCGCGGGTGGTGTTGGCCAGGCCGCCGAGGGCGGTTTCCTTATAACGGGTTTCCATGCTCTGGCCCACTTCGCCCAGCGCCGCCACGCACTGGTCCACGGGTATCACCGGGTCGATGCCGGCAATGGCAATCTGGGCCGAGGAAAAGGCAATGGCCGCCGCCGAGGCGTTGCGCACCACGCAGGGCACTTCGACCAAGCCCGCCACCGGGTCGCAAATCAGCCCCAGCATGCACTGAATAGTAACGGCCACCGCCGCAAACACCTGCTCTACCGGCCCGCCCAGGCAGTACACGATGGCACCCGCGCCCATGGCCGCCGCCGAGCCGGTTTCGGCCTGGCAGCCGCCCACGGCGCCGGCCAGCGAGGCGTTCTGCTCGATAATCAGGGCAATGCCGGCCGCCACCAACAGCCCTTCCAGGATGGCGCGGTCGTCCAGCTTGTGCAAATCCTGCAAGGTGACCAGCACACCAGGCAAAATGCCCGAGGCGCCGGCCGTGGGCGCGGCCACCACCCGGCCCATGCAGGAGTTCACTTCCTTGGCACCCAGCGCCCGCGTTATCAGCTGCTTGAACTCCGGCGATAGCACCGTGACGGGCGAGGCGGCCAGCTTCTTGGCGCCGTTGTTTATCATGCCCGAGCGCGAGGTCATGTCGCCGGTCAGACCCTCGTGCACGGCCTCGCGCATCACGTCGTAGGCCCGCTGCAGGCCGGTCCAGATGTCGGCTTCGGCGCGGCCTTTCTGCTCTATCTCGTAGGCCAGCACCGGCTGGTAAAGCGGCTCGCCGGTATCGGCGCAGTGCGCGCCCCAAGAAGCAAAATCAGTGAAAAGCAAGGACATGGCGGGGTGGGAATACGATACAGGAACGAGGATGAGCTATAAAGTTAAACTGAAACGTCATGGTGGGGGGCCCCCAACAAAAGCCGGGGGGGCGCCCCC
>CAXUEM010000132.1:0-2193 GCA_964249885.1 uncultured Hymenobacter sp.
CCGAAGGGCCGGCCAGGGCGCCCAGCAGCAGGGCCGCATCGCGCACGGTGCGCGCGATAGGGCCGGCCGTGTCCTGAGTGCTCGAAATCGGGATGATGCCCGAGCGGCTGAGCAGCCCCACGGTGGGCTTGAGGCCCACGAGGCCGCAGGCCGAAGCCGGCGACACCACCGAGCCATCAGTTTCGGTGCCCACGGCGGCGGCGCACAAGTTGGCCGCCGCCGCCACGGCCGAGCCGGAGCTGGAGCCATTGGGCGAGCGGTCGAGCACGTAGGGGTTGCGTGTCTGCCCGCCCAGGGTGCTCCAGCCGTTGGAGCTGCTGGTCGAGCGAAAGTTCGACCATTCGCTCAGATTGGCTTTGCCGAGGATGACGGCCCCCGCCGCCCGCAGCTGCCGGACGATGAACGCATCCTGCCGGGCGCGGTGGCCGGCCAGCACCAGCGCCCCGGCCGTGGTGGGCTGCCGGTCGCCGGTGTCGATGTTGTCTTTGAGTAGAATTGGGATGCCGTGCAGCGGCCCGCGCACCCGGCCGGCCCGGCGCTCCTGGTCCAGCGCGTCGGCGAGGCGCAGCGCGTCGGGGTTAATCGAGAGCACGGCCCGCAGGGTGGGTCCCTGCCGATTTAGCTCCGCTATGCGCTTCAGATACAACTCCGCGAGCTGCCGCGCCGAGTAGCGGCCCTGCTGCTGGTAGGCTTGCAGGTCGGCCAGCGTGGCCTCGTGCAGGGCAAAGCCGGCGGGCTCGCCGGCCGCGGCGGTGGCTTCGGGCGGGGCGCTTCCCGAAGGCGAGCAGACGCTGAGCGGCAGCGTGGCCAGGGCCGTGGTGGCCAGGGCGGCGTGGCGGAGGAAAAGGCGGCGGTGCATAAAGGCAAAGAACGATAAGCTCGTTTAAACGCTAGTTTCTGCTCGTGTCATGTGAGAAGCTACGTGCTGACGCTAATGAAATGTACTTGTTGCAACGCATTGGATTGGGTGTTGAGGTACCTAATTTGCAGCCCCAACCTTTCTTCTCAATTTCGCTTCGTTCTGCACATACAATGGACAAACCATCTACTCCGTTTGACCGGATTAAACAACGCGGCGACGCTGATGTGAGCGCGGCCGCAAGTAAAAAGCTTGAGCAAGAGCAGAATGAGGCGAAAGAATTGCTTGGGAAGCTAGTACAACAGGAACAATACGTGGGTGAGACGTTGCGCATGGACTTTCGCAACGTCGTCATCCAAGTGAACGACCATCAGCGCATGACGGTAGCGGGCATTCCGCACCTGAGCTATTTGGTTGCTTCGCGCCTGCAAACATGGAAAAAACCGATTGAGTGGAAGCAGGAAGACTCTAGTGTACTGCTGCTCCGGGTACTAGGCGCGGCTCCTATGCCTAGCGACATGATGGACAACATTGTTCGGTCCGAAACGGCGCGACGAGCTATCGGTAGCGACTCTTCGCACTGGGATGCGAAAGATTTTATGGATGGCTACACGCGCTATCAGCTTTCATTTGCCGGACTAGCCTGTGAGGTAGTAGGCACTTTTTACCTGGGCAGGGGCGAAGAGGAAGGAGTTGACGCGCCCTTGAAGCTGCGTTTTGGTACCGACATTAACAACTTTTACCCCAATAAGGGCTTAAAAGTTTATAAGCCAGTGGGCAAAGCGCTGGCAACTATTGTAAACTTCCGGGACCCTGATTTGACGCCGGACCATGCTCTGAAAAATTATACTGTGCCAATTGGCAACGTGCGCTATGCCAGCACCAATCGTCCCATGCAGGGCGTGGATGAAGTAGGCGTAGCCATTGCGCCCATCGACATGCTGGCGCAGCGCACCGCGTTGTTTGGCATGAGCCGGACGGGCAAGTCCAACACTACCAAAATCATTGCGCGAGCCATTTATAACCTGCGCCGGGCCAAGCAGAACCCGGTGTCGGTGGGCCAATTAATTTTCGATTACAACGGCGAGTACGCCAACGAAAACACGCAGGGCGGCGGCAACATCAAAGCCAACGCGCTTAAGAATGTGTGGCGAGAGCAAGGTGGCCAAACCAACGACGTGGTGACGTATGGCCTGAGCAAACCGGAGAAAGAGGTTCCCGGCGACACCCGCCGGCTATTGCGCATCAATGTTTTTGGTAATCAGATAATTTCCGCCAGTGATTGGAATGATAGGGCCAAAATTGTTGAGGCAATGGATATGCTTGTGGTGAGC
>CAXUEM010000132.1:2203-8026 GCA_964249885.1 uncultured Hymenobacter sp.
GTCAGGCAGCTTACGTGCATGTTGATGGACGTTTGCTTGTGGTGAGCAAGGGCATCTTGGGCGACCTGCTCAGCGAAGATTCCGCTAAGTACATCGAAAATTTCTGCGATGTAGATTTATCTGTGCCGGAGAATCTGACCGGAGGCCGGCAGAATAGGTACCGTCGAGTTATTCTCACCTACCGTGCGCTGCTTCATAAAGCCGGGCTAGAGGTGCCAGCCAGCCTAGCCCGGCCAGGAATCAGAGGGCTTGGCGGACACAGCCTTTTCGGCGCGAAGCTGCTGCAAGCAATGCGTAACCCTAAGGAAAAGGACGCTGCCATTAAAGCATCTTACGCCGCAGCAGCTGATGTATTTGACGCAGACAAGGAAAACGACGAAACAATCAATGACGAAGGGCAAAAGTCACGTAATCTGACTTGGGATACACTAAGCGCTGCTTTTGAAACGCTGGAATACTTCATCCGCAAAGACGGGGCCTATAAAGAATTTAACGCCGACCACATCAAAGATGAGAAATCCGGTGATTGGGCCGACCAGAATTTAGCCCGCATTCTAGAAATGTTTCGCTATCAAAACGGCGCGCGGTCGGTGGCGCGGCTAGCGGCCTACCACGAGCCGAATAATAGTGACGATTTTGCGCAGCAGATTTATAAAGATTTGAAAAAGGGCAATTTGGTTATTGTGGACCAAGCAGGCGGTGAACCGTCGATGAACGATGCTGCCGCCCGTCGCATCATGTGGACTGTTTTCAAAGGAAATCAGCACGAATTTATAAATGGGCGGCAAGCGCCCGACATCCTCATTTACGTCGAGGAAGCTCACAACCTGCTGCCGCCCAGCAAATCGGAGGACACGAAAGACATTTGGGTCCGCACGGCTAAGGAGGGCAGCAAGTACGCTATTGGCCTGGTGTACGCCACGCAGGAAGTGTCGAGCATTCAAAAGAACATTCTTAAGAACACGGCCAACTGGTTTATTGCGCACCTCAATAACACCGACGAAACCAAGGAATTGCGCAAATTCTACGACTTTGCCAATTTCGAAGATTCTATTTTGCGGGCACAAAACCGGGGGTTCTTGCGCGTGAAGATGCTCAGTAACCCCTACATTAATCCGGTGCAAATTCAGCGTTTCGTGTTGGATTTGCCAACTGCTCCAGCCACGGAGGTGGAGACAGACGACTCAACCTCTAGCTTGTCTGCCGATGCCGTTTAGCAACGAATTTGCCAGTCACAAAATCATCCAGCGGTTTGCCGAAAACCCGGATATTAAGGCCCAGCTGGAAACTTACAAGAAGCCGGATTTTCCTGACGACCAGCGCGCGACCGGACAGCCCGTGGCCCGGCAGAGTTGGCGGCCGAAGTACGTCGTCGCCATCGACGGCAGTCACCACGAAGTGGCCTATGAGCGCGGGTTTCCGGGCGCCGAGGTCGGATTCATTAGTTTGGCTACAGTGCTCATCGATGTCGAATTGCTCATGAGCGAAGCCGACAAGCCAACCATTGACCCCATCATTTTTAACCGGGTAGAATCGGCCTACACGCTCACGGCGGTGCTGCCAAGCGCCAACATGGTGCGCGAAGGTTGCCCGGATGCCCGCACCTCCTTTCGGGCCGAATGGGCCGAGCGCCTGCGCCAGACCCGGCCGCACGACGATGCCGAAACGCTGTTTGAAACCTTTGAGGCGTTGATGCAACTCAAGCCAGTTGAGAGTGCGCAGCGGTGCCCGCTGCAAGACCTGTGCCCACGCGCCGACCGGCCATCGCCCGACTACGACCACCATAGGTGTGCCTGCGGTGCCCACCCGGTTTTTGCCACCGACCGGCTCAGGATTCACGAGCGATTCACCGACACAAGCAGCAATGGCGAGAGTATGGGCGAGGTGATGAACGTGCTAGAGCATCTCATGCTAGTGGCGTATTTGCGCTATATGGAGAAAGTATGCACCGCAAGCGGCAACTGGACGATGTTTGCCGACACAGCGCTGGTAAAAGATGGCAGCTTGGCGGTATTTGGGCACCCGGCTTGGTTAAGCCAAGTAATCAAGCTAGAATTGGCCCGCATCAATAGCCGGGTGCGGCAGGCCACCGGTCAGGACTTGTTGGTTTTTGGGATTGAGAAGTCTGGTCGCTTTTTCGACCACTGGGTGCGGCTGGACACTAAAACCAAAAAAGAGTTCGAGCGGGAGCAACAGGAGGAAGACCTGGAGGAGTTTGTGCCCCTCACGGCCGGCCGAATTGCGCCCGGTTCGGTGCTGTTGCTTGATAATCCATACATCCGGCGGTATGTGGTGCCCAGCGCCACCGATTCCGTTCACGGCGACGATACGTATTATGGCCGGCCGTTTCTGTACAAAACCGCTACCGGCGCCCTGATTGTCGGCATCAGCGCCATGCTGACCCCCGAACACGAGAACCGGGACACGGCGCAACCGGTGCAATTTCCGCGCTTGCCCGACGTGCTCGATTTGCTCGACCTGTTGGTGTCCGCCCGTTATCCCAATGCCGTTATTCCCCTCATCGCAGCCCACGCCGAAGCGGCTATTCCGTTGCAAATGGGAGAGCAAATCCTCGACCGCCTGACCCGCGAACACCTTGGCAATTCTTCTTCCTAGCTTATGACGCCGACTCTCCAAGCCCGCCCGCTCATTGCAACCGACGCCCAACTGGCCCCGGCTGCTCAGCGCTGGTTGCGCATGGGCCCGTGGTACGCTATGTTTCCGCTCAGCTTTGCACTGCAGGCCGTTCGCGACCATACCCGACCGGGCGACGCGGTGTTCGACCCATTTATGGGACGAGGCACCACGTTGGCCGCGGCCGCGGCCCTTGGTCGCCGGGCGGCAGGAATAGAAATTAACCCGATTGCCTGGCTATACGCGCAAACCAAGCTCAATCCGGCCGACCAAGCGCTGGTGCTGGCCCGGCTCACGGAACTGGAGAACATGGTAGCGGCAGTAGAAGAATTGCCGGAATCTGAATTTTTTACTTGGGCATTCTGCCCGGACGTGCTGCGATTTCTGCAAGCAGCTCGGCTGCATCTGGATTGGCAACACAATCAAGTCGACCGGACCCTCATGGCTTTCATTTTGGTTGACCTGCACGGTAAAGACAGCGCTTCGCTGAGCAACCAGATGCGGCAAACCAAGTCAATGGCGCCTGATTACGCCGTAAGGTGGTGGAAAGAACAAAACCTACCCCCCCGGCTGAAATCACCAGGCGAAATCCTGCGGCTGAAAATAGGGTGGCGCTACCGCCACGGCCGTCCTCTTACTAGGGTGAAGACGGCTGCTATCTTAGGCGACAGCAGCCGTGATATAGACCAGGTAGTTCAGGTAGGTCCTTTCAAACTGCTATTAACTTCGCCGCCTTATTTCGGCGTAGTCAATTACAACTACGACCAATGGATACGGCGGTGGCTATTGGGTGGCCCGGAGCATCCTACTACCAGCAACGGCGAGTGGCAAAGCCGGTTTGGCAATAAGCTAGAATACCGGCGCCTGTTAACTGAAGTGTTTACTTCAGCTGCCAGTTCCTTAACGACCAGAGCACGGATATTGGTGCGCACAGACGCTCGTCCGTTTACGCTCGACACAACCTTGGAAGTTCTAAATCAGGTATTTCCGCAAAAGCGGTTTCAGCAGAACCATCGCCCATTTGTTAATAGAACGCAAACCGAGCTATTTGGCGATAAATCAAAGAAACCGGGAGAGGTAGATATACTGCTGACTTAGGGCGCAATATAAATTATGTAATTAAGTTATTGGAATTGCTCTGTTAATATAAAACCCGAAACCGAATCGTGTGCTCCACGGCGCGCATGGCCTTGATGACTTCCGGCGCATACGCCTTGTCGATGTCGGTGATGACGTAGCCGATGTGCTCGTTGGTTTTCAGGTACTGGCCCAGGATGTTGACCTCGTGACGGGCCAGCACGTTGTTAATCTGCGCCAGCACGCCGGGCACGTTGCGGTGCAGGTGAATGAGGCGGTGGCCGGGCTGCACCGGCAGCTGAATGTTGGGCAGGTTGACGCTCTGCTGGGTGTTGCCGGCGTTGATGTACTGCATGATGCGCTCGGGCACGAACTCGGCGATGTTGCGCTGGGCCTCGGCCGTGGAGCCGCCGATGTGGGGCGTGAGCAGCACGTTGGGCAGGCCGCGCAGCTCGTTCTCGAACGTTTCCTGGTTGGTTTTAGGCTCATGCGGAAACACGTCCACGGCCGCGCCGCCGAGGTGGCCGGCGCGCAGGACCGCCGCCAGGGCCGGCACGTCTACCACGTGGCCGCGGGCGTTATTGAGGAAGAGCGCGCCGGGCTTCATCAGCTTAAATTCTTTCTCGCCGATGAAGTTCTCGTTTTCCGGGCGGCCGTCGATGTGCAGCGTTACCACGTCGGCTTGCGCGAGTAATTCCTCTAAAGTTTTGCATTTCACGGCGTTGCCGAGCTGCAATTTTTCGGCGATGTCGAAGTACAAAACCTGCATGCCGACAGCCTCGGCCACCACCGAGAGCTGGGCGCCGATGTTGCCGTAGCCCACGATGCCCAGCTTCTTGCCCCGGATTTCAAAGGCGCCGCGGGCCGACTTGTCCCATTCGCCGGCATGCATCTGCGGGTTTTTCTCCGGGATGCGCCGGGCCAGCACAATGATTTCGCCCAGGGCCAGCTCCACCACCGAGCGGGTGTTGCTGAACGGCGCGTTGAACACGGCCACGCCCTTGTGCATGGCCTCGGTCAGCGCAATCTGGTTTGTGCCGATGCAGAACGCGCCCACCGCCAGCAAACGCGGCGCGGCGGCCAGCACCCGCGGCGTAACCTGCGTTTTGCTCCTGATTCCCAAGATACTGACCTCGGCAATTCGCGCGATTAGCTCGTCCTCGTCCAAGCCGCCGGGCACGCTTTCCACCTGGTAGCCTTCCTGCGTGAACAGCTCGGCGGCGCGGGCATCGGGGTTTTCCAGCAAGAGCACCTTGATGCGGTTTTTGGGGTAGGAAAGCGTCATGGGTAGTTTGAGCTGGTATAAAAACTCGTCAAAAGTCGGCAGCACCTCGTCGGCCTGGGCCACGACGGCGGGGCGGGCCACGTTTTCGGTGTAGGCGTAAAACCGGTCGGCCAGGCCGGCTTCGCGGATTTGGTAGTCGGTGTAGCCGTCGCCGAAAATGTACACCGGCCCGTCTAAATCCAGCAGCACGAGCTGGCGGATTTTGCCGCCGTTCTGGCTCAGCACGTTGGCCTCGTCGCAGCCCGTGATGTGGCCCGCCGCGTCAAACGTAAACGTGTTGGCCCGCACGTGCGCCGCATCTATGCCAAACTCGGCCACCACGGGCTCAATAAACTCCCGAAACCCGCTGCTCACCACGTAGATGCGCGGGGCGTTGGCCTCGAAAAACGTTCGGTTGCGCCGGATGCTCTCGCTCACCTTGCCCTGCAGCCGCTCGACCAGCAGGGGGATATGCCGCCGGTGCGCGCCCAGCAGGGCCAGGCGCCGCTTGAGTGATTCGGCCAGCCCGATGTCGCCGGCCATGCCTTGGTCAGTTAGGGCCCGGATTTGGCCCACGATGTCGGCCTGCTCGGGGTGACCCTGCAGGGCAATGTCGGCCAGCTCATCGAGGCCTTCCACTTGGGTGAAAGTCGAGTCGAAGTCGAAAACCAGGTAGGGCAGGGGAGCAGTAGGGGCAGACATGGGCGTAAAGATGCGTCGGCGGTATCTTGCCGCGACACTTGCTGGCCAATTTCCGCCCTTGCGCTCTTTTTTTGCTGGTTGGCTGGCTTTGGCTGGCGCGAGTTTAGGCGCAGCCGTAACTCGTGCCTATAAGTGAGTGGAGTTTG
>CAXUEM010000133.1:0-7997 GCA_964249885.1 uncultured Hymenobacter sp.
GCCAGCAGGGGGTCGGCCGCCAGCCGCGGCACGGCAGCGGGAACTGCGGGCCGCGAATTAGCCTTACCTTCCCTGAGCAGTAGCTAAACTGAAGTGCCTGGGAACCTGGCCTCTGGTTTTCACACCTTGTCGCCCACTTATCCCACCTCGCCCTATGGCTGTACTCGCTTTCTTTCTGGCCCACTGGTACTTGTCGCTGTTTACGCAGACGTTTTTCCAGCACCGCTACGCCGCCCACCGCATGTTTACCATGTCGGCGCTCTGGGAAAAGACGTTTTTTCTGCTCACGTACATTTCGCAGGGCAGCAGCTTTATGTCGCCGCGGGCCTATGCCCTGCTGCACCGCATGCACCACGCCTTTTCCGACACCGAGCAGGACCCGCACTCGCCGCACTTTTCGAACAACGCCTTTATGATGATGTGGAAAACCCGCACCATCTACCAGGACTGCGTGGCCGGCACCTCCGTGGCCGCGCAGCGCTTCGAGGGCAATTACCCGACCTGGAACAGCCTGGAAGAGTTTGGCAATCAGTGGTATTCGCGCGTAGGCTGGGGTGTGGTGTACATCCTATTCTACGTCAACTTTGCCACGGCCTGGTGGCAGTTTTTGCTCCTGCCCATTCACTTTGCCATGGGCGCGGTGCACGGCGCCATCGTGAACTGGGCCGGCCACAAGTATGGCTACCAGAACTTCGACAACAACGACAAGAGCCGCAACTCGCTGTTTTTTGACTTTCTCACCGGCGGCGAGCTGTTCCAGAACAACCACCACAAGCTGCCCATGCGCGTCAACTTCGGCGTGAAAAAGTGGGAAGTGGACCCCTCCTACCCCGTCATCTGGACGCTGGATAAGGTCGGCATTATCAAGTTTCGGGGGCTGAAGGCCGCCGCGCGGGAAACCGCCGCCGCCCAGGCCCAGGCCGCGCTAGTGGCTTAATTGCTGCTCCCCGTGCTGCAAAAACCAACGCGGCCCCTCCCGAAAGGAAGGGGCCGCTTTTGATTTGCGGGTTGGCTGACTGGTGGCCTATGGTTGAAACGACACGTTAGAACTTGACCCGCACGATGCTGAACTGGCTGACGGGCGGCATCTGGCCGGCAAAGAGCTTGTCGAGGTTGGCGTAGAGCACGTAGCTGTCGGCGCCGGCGCGCCGGGTGAGCGTGGTCGGGAACTGGGGCTGGGTGGTGAAGGTGCCGCTGAGCGTGGCGGCCGCGAAGCCGTTGGTGCTGGCCAGGCGGTACACCTTGGCCTGAGCGTTGGTCACAATCTGCAGCGTGTTGTTGTCCTGGAGCAACAGGCCGTCGGCGGCGCGCAGGTCGATGCCAGTCGTGGTGACGACGCTGAACGACGCGGGGTTGTTCAGCGGCACTTTAAAGAGGGTGCCGTTGTCGGACTTGGCCACCAGCAGGTAGCCGTCGGGGTGGTACACGATGCCGTTGAGGCCGAACTGCCCCGCCGGCGCCGCCAGCTGCGGGTTCTCAACCAGCACCGTGGCCACGTTGGTTTGCGCGTCGACTTTGTAGATGATGGGCGCGAAGCTGTCGGTGACGTAGGCGTTGCCCTGGGCGTCCACGGCGATGTCGTTGGCGAAGTGGCCCGGCGCGTTGGGGCGCAGGGCGCCCAGGTCGATGATGGTGGGGGCCGCCTGCGGGTTGTTGCGCTGGAAAATAGCCAGCTTGGCCAGCTTGCCGCGGGTGGCGGCGGTGCTCAGCGTCTGGTTGGCGCCGGGGTCCGAAACGGCCACCAGCACGCGGTTGCGGCTCTCATCCAGGTGCAGCCCGATGGCCGAGACGATGGCCATGTTTTCGGCAAAGGTGCTGTAGCTGCCGTCGTCCTTCACCTGCCCGATTTTTCCGGTCGTGAGCGAGGTCACCAGAAAGCGGTTGTTGGCCGCATCATACTGCACGCCCTCGGGATAGAGGCCGGCCTGGGTGAAGGCCACGGTGTCGGGTGCCGCCGGCACGGCATCGGTGTCGTCGTCATCGGAGCAGCCGGTGAGCAGCAGGCCGCTGGCCAGCAGGGCAGCCGCGCAGATGCGGGTGAAGCGGCGCGAAGCCAGCGAAGGGTATGGGAGCGAAAGCATGGAGGGGAAGAGGGAAAAAAGAGTTGGAGGGCAGCCCGCGCAGTACGCGACGGCTTCGGAGGCAGTTGTGCGCCAGCCGCCAGCCGGTTGTCTTCTAAAGCCACAAGCCCGCCGGTTTTGTTTACGATGCCGTGCTGAGCGACGGCCTAAACAAGCTGCGGCGGGCCTATCATTTTTTGGCAGCGCCCGCCCGCTGGCGCCGTACCTTTGTCGTTCCAACCCGCTGCCCAGCTGTTTTTATATGATTTCCATCTCGGATTTAGATTTTCACTTCGGCTCCCGCGCCCTGTATGACGGCGCCAGCCTGCACATCAAGCCCAAGGATAAAATTGGCCTGATTGGCCTCAACGGCACCGGCAAGTCCACCTTGCTGCGCCTGCTGGTGGGCGAGTACAAGCCCGACGGCGGCTCCATCTCGATGGCCAAGGAAGTCAGCCTGGGCTTTCTGAACCAGGACTTGCTGAGCTACGACACCCACGAGAGCATCCTGCACGTGGCCATGGAGGCCTTCGAGGAAGCGCGCGAGCTGGAAAAGAAAATTGAAGAAGTCCTGGTGCAGTTCGAGACGGATTACAACGACGAGCTGGCCAACAAGCTGGCCGACTTGCAGGAACGGTTCGAGCAGCTGGGCGGCTACACCATGCAGGCCCGCGCCGAGGAAATTCTGGAAGGCCTGGGCTTCACGACCGAAGAGCTGGAAAAGCCGCTCAAGACCTTCTCCGGCGGCTGGCGCATGCGCGTGATGCTGGCCAAAATCCTGCTCCAGCAGCCCTCGCTCCTGCTGCTGGACGAACCTACTAACCACCTGGACTTGCCGAGTATCAAGTGGATAGAGGAATACCTCTCGGGCTACGAGGGCGCCGTGGTGATAGTGAGCCACGACCGGGAATTTCTAGACCGCACTACCAACACCACCGTCGAGGTTATTGGCGGCAAGCTGGTGCCCTACGCCGGCAACTACTCCTATTATCTGGAAGAAAAGGAGGAGCGCAACCTGATTCAGAAGGGCGCTTTCGAAAACCAGCAGGCCCAGATTCGGCAGGCCGAGCGGTTTATTGAGCGGTTTAAGGCCAAGGCCAGCAAGGCCAAGCAGGCCCAGAGCCGGGTGAAGCTGCTCGACAAAATGGAGCGCGTAGAGGACGTGGCCCAGGACGCGGCCAAGGTCAACATCAAGTTTCAGTTTAAAGTCGAGCCCGGCCGCCACATCCTGCGCATGGAGCACGTGACGAAGCGCTACGACCAGAAGCTCATCTTCCGCGACACGAACGTGCACATCGAGCGGGGCGACAAAATCGCGCTTATCGGCGCCAACGGCAAGGGCAAATCGACGCTCATGCGCCTGGTGGCCGGCACCGAGGCGCCCACCGCCGGCAAGCACCAGCTGGGCCACAACGTCATCATGTCGTTCTACGCCCAGCACCAGCTCGAAAGCCTGACCCTGGACAACGAGATTTTGCAGGAAATGAGCGAGGCCGGCTCGAAGCGCAACGACATGGAGCTGCGCTCAGTGCTGGGCTCGTTCCTGTTTACGGGCGAGGAAGTGTTCAAGAAAATCAAGGTGCTCAGCGGCGGCGAGAAAAGCCGCGTGGCCCTGGCCAAAACCCTGATTTCCGAGGCTAACTTCCTGCTCCTGGACGAACCGACCAACCACCTCGACATGGTGTCGGTGAACATCCTGATTCAGGCCCTGGAGCAGTACCAGGGAACGTTCATCGTCATCAGCCACGACCGGTTTTTCGTGGAGAACGTGGCCACCAAAATCTGGTACATCGAGGACTACCAGCTCAAGGAGTACCCCGGCACCTACACTGAGTACGAGCAGTGGCAGGAAGACCGCGACAAGTCAGCCAAGAAGAACGGCCAGCAGGGGGTTGCGGCAGCCAAGCCGGCCGCGGCCAAGCCCGCCGCCACGGTAGAAGCGCCCAAGCCCAGCGCCAACGGCAACGCAAAAAAGGCCTCGCCCAAGGAATTGCAAGACGTCGAAACCCGCATCACGAATCTGGAAAAAGAGCTGGCCGTGTACGAGGCCATGCTGGCCGATGCCGGTACCTACTCTAACGCCGCCAAGCTGAAAGACGCGACGGTGAAATTTGACGCCGTGAAAAAGGAATTGGAAGCCCAGACTCGGCGCTGGGAGGAATTGGTGTAATTAAGGAGTGTTTTGTCACGCCTACAAAAACGGGGGTTATTGCAGACGTAAATACGCTGCAATAACCCCCGTTTCTGCGCCTCATTTGTGGTCTACGCGGGCAGCTTCTCGGCCGGCAGTCGGGCCGTTTGGAGCATTCGATTTGGCTTTTCCAGCTTTTCGGGGAGAAGCACCTGATTTTGATACGACGCCAATGCCAGGTCAATCCGCACGAGGACCACTTTGCGGCGGCTGAGTTCCTGAACCGTTTTCATGATGGTAATTTAACTGCATTCTCGTTAAGCTAAAAATCCGTCGCAGTGCGTTTCAGCTTCAAAATTACGAAAATCGTCTAGATGTTCGTATAGATAAAAATTGGTACGCATCTCGTGCATAAAACAACCGATACATATCCAATGCAGGGCCTAAATTTATTATTAAATGTCCCTGATAGGTTCATGCTGGTAGTGTTTTTGAATAGCAACTGCGGTTAAATCGTTAAGTCGCTTGCAATATGGGATTAGTTCACTCAAAACACTTTCTAGCGCCACAATACTCATCGACTCTAACTTGCTTTTTTTGTACCTTCTTGATGAAACAATCTTCATTTCTTTAATTGTATTGTTTTCAGTCACAATTATGGGGTTATGAGCGATAAAATCACGAACATTGCGTACTGATTTATTGTAAAATTTAACAAATTCTTGAAGCTCAGTGATAACCTTCCTGATATCTGTACTTTCACCTTTTGATATAGTTAATAGTATTATTATGTAATTCACACGAGTACGAATACTTTGCTCTTGTATATGGTCAATAGTTTCGTTAACTGAATCTTTTAGCTCTTCCACTAGAGCGTATTTTCCTACGAGCACCTCTAAAATCGAGTTGACCAAAAACTCAATCGTATTAGCCACAGACAGGAATCTACCAACAAGTTCATAATAATTTTCTGTTGTAGATTCGTTTAGCATATTTCTCTACTTTAAGACTCGATTTATATTATTAGCGCTATTAACTGAGGACGCAAGTTAGCTTAACTACACCACCTTTTTCTTCTTCCGCCACGGCGCATCCTTTTCCCAGTCGCCGGCCATCAGGCAGCCATAAGGCATAATCTCGTCGATGGTTTCGGCTAGGCCAAACTCGCGGATTTGCCGCTTCACGTCGGTGGCGCTTTTGTAGGCGCTGGGCAGCTCGGAGATGTCAATTTCGTTGAAGAAAAAGCGGGCGTCGATGCCGCGGGTTTCTTCGGCGAAAATGGCTTCTTTGGTTTGCTCGCCTTTGCTGCGCTTGTGCTTGGTGCGGCTCAGGTTGCGGCCGGCGCCGTGGGGCGCGAAGCCTAGGTTGGTCTTCGTGGTGCCGCCCTGCACGATGAGGATGGGCTCGGCCATGTTGAGCGGGATGATGCGCGGGCCGGTGATGTCGGGCAGAAACTTGGGGTCGAGCGGCGTGGCGCCCTTGGCATGGTAGTACAGGTCGCCGTCGCGAAACACGAAGTTGTGCTCGTTCCAGTAGCGCTCCGTCACAGGCTGGCCTAGCTTCTCGGCAATGGCGTCGTGCAGCACGGTGTGGTTGAGCTTGGTCCAGTTGCGGATGGTTTGCAAGGCGGCCCAGTACTGCCGGCCCTCGTCGGAGTCGGCGGGCAGCCAGGCGTTGGCGGGCTCGGTTTCGGGCGAAAGCTCGCGGCGGAACCGCTCGGCCACGGCCAGGCCGTCTTTGTAGAGGCGGGCGCCCACACCGCGCGAGCCGTGGTGCGTGACCAGCACGGTGTCGCCGGTCTGGCGCGAGGTGCCCACGTAGAGGAAATGGTTGCCGTCGCCCTGCGTGCCCAGGTGCTCTTGGGCCAGGCTGATGCTCTTGGCCGAATTGAGAAAGAAGTTGCTTTCAAATTCCGCGCGCAGCGCCGCGGGCAGTTCAAACTGCTGGCCCGCCGGGCGGCCGCCGGGCCCGAAGTGGGTGATGCCCTGCGCGATATCCAGCACCGTTTTGGGGTCGGCCTTCCCCAGGTTGGTCAGCATCACCGAGCAGCAGATGTCGGCGCTGTGCATGCCGGGGTGAATGGCGTTGCGCGCCACCACGATGCCGCCCACCGGAATAGTGCCCACCGGCCCGGCCGGGCAGGCGTCGGGCATGATGGCGCCGCCCACCACCGTGGGCGTGCGCATGAGCCGCTGCATGGACAGGCGCACGTAGTCGATGTTGTCCTGCTCCACGGCCGTTTCGGCGCGGATGTTCTCGGCAAAGGGTACGGGCTGGGCCAGCAGGGGCAGCACCGGCGGCGGGCGCATGGTGTCGAGGTAGGCCGTCAGCGCCTCGCCGGTGAGCTTATTATCGTTGATGTGGGCGAGCACCTCGCCGAAACGCTTGTTGGGCTTCAGGCCCAGGTCGAGTAAGTCTTTGCCGGTGAGCATGATTCGTGGGTTTATTTCCGGGCTTTTTTTATTCGGACCGCCTGCCGGGCGGCTTCGCTATGGACTGGCAAGCCAGGGAGCTTGTCAGGTTTGAGGTGTGACCAGGAGGCGGAAGCTAGTGCGCCGGGGCCGGCGTGAAACGCCGGCTCAGCCACTTGCGCACCGGCTCGTCGTAGAGCTTGAGGCAAGCATACGCGAGAACCAGACTGCCGAGCAGCACGAGCAGCGCCACGGGCCAGGCCGCCCGCAGGGGTATTTTGTTGTTCAGAATCCAGGCCGTGTAAATGTATATCAGCGGGTAGTGCGTGATGTAGAGTGGGTAAGAAATAGCACTCAGCAGGGCGCAGAGGCGGGTCGCAAATTTTCCCCGCACCTCGCCGCTGGCCCCGAGGTATACGACGAGCGGAAAAACGAAAATGATGCAGACGGCATCGTACAAGCCATTGAGCCACAGCTGCGTGCTACCCCCAACCCGGGGCGCGGCGAGGGCGGCCGTCACCAGCAGGCTGCACCACAGAAAGGCGTGCGGCAGCCGGGTGGGCCGGGCCAGGCGCGAAAGCAAGAGTCCGGCGAAAAAGGGATACAGCAGCCGGGTGAGGCCAATCCGAAGCTGGGCGGGCTCCAGCGACCAGCCGCCCACGATGTCCCCGTTCGGGCTGGTAACGGCCAGATGCAGCAGGGCCGCGCCGGCCAGCAGCACGAACAGGGCCAGCGCGGTGGTCGAGAATTTGCGGATGAAAAGCGCGTAGAGCAGGTTGGCCACGTACTCGAAAAACAGCGACCAGGCCGGACCGTTGAGGGGATGCATCTCGTTCCAGCCCCGGATATCCAGCGCCGGCGGCACCGGCAGCAGCGTGAAGCCGATGAGCATAATCAGGATGGTTTTCAGCGCCGGCACCTCGCTTATGCCCGGCCAGAGCTTGCCGCCCTGAAAGTAAAAAGCCAACGCCCCGACCAGCATGCCCATGATTATCAGCGGGTGCAGGCGGATAAGGCGGCGCCGGAAAAAGTCGGCCAGCGTCAGGCGCGGCCACCGGTCGTCGTAGGCGTAGCCGATGACGAAGCCAGAGAGCACGAAGAAAAAGTCGACGGCCAGGTAGCCGTGGTTGATGAGCTGGTCCAGGTGGCTCGTGGCGCTGGCTTCGAACAGATGAAACACCACCACGAGCACGGCGGCCACGCCCCGAAGGCCATCCAGAATGGCGTAGTGCTGTTTCGAGTCGGAAAAAGTGGAAACCGGCGGGTGGGCGGGCGACATAAAGCTGATTGTAAGAAGAAGGCGGGACGCGGCCCGGCAGCGGACCGATTTTTGGCGGCGCGGGAGGCCAGCAGGGGGTGCCGGTGCGGCGCGCCGATGAAAGAACCGGTAAAAGA
>CAXUEM010000134.1:0-7989 GCA_964249885.1 uncultured Hymenobacter sp.
ACCGGGCGCGGCGGCCCGCCCGAACGCCAGCCGCTAAAGGGCCGCCGCGCCCGGTGGCGGCCAAGCCAGCGCAGCCAGCAGGGGGTGCCACGCGCTAAAACCTGCCTGTACCCCTGCTGGTTGCGCAGTAAATGCTATAAGCTGGGGGAGCGGCTGCAACGCTGCAAGCTGCGCGCCGCTCTATAGCCTGCCGCCGGGCGGCGGGAACCGTGCCCCGCGGTGGTTGTTACAGGCCGGCGCCGTGCGCGCCGGGGCTATGTTGTATCTTTGCCGTTCTTATGTTCTTCTCCCGCATTTCCGTTTTGCTGCTGCTGGTTTCGACGCTCTGGCTGGGGGCCTGCGCTAACGGCTACCAGAAGCTGCTCAAAAGCACCGACGTCAATAAAAAGTACGAGGCGGCCGTGCAGTACTACGACAAGGGCGACTATTTCCGCTCCGGCACCCTGCTGGAGGAGATTATTCCGCTGCTCAAGGGCCGGCCCGAGGCCGAAAAGGCGCAGTTTTACTTCGCCAATACCAACTACCAGCAGCGTAACTACGTGCTCAGCGCGTTCTACTTCAACCAGTTCGTTGAGACGTATCCTAACTCGCCCTACATCGAGGAAGCCTCGTTTCTGAACGCCAAATCCCTGTTCCGCGACTCGCCCACCTACGAGCTCGACCAGACCAACACGGCCAAAGCGCTGGAAGCCATCCAGGAATTTCTGAACCGCTACGCCACAAGCCAGTTCCGGGCGGAGGCCGAGAATATGTCGCAGGAGTTGCAGAAGAAGGTCGAAAACAAAGCCTTCGAAAGCGCCCGCCTGTATTACCAGCTGCGCTACAACCAGGCGGCTGTGGTCGCCTTCACCAACTTCCAGCAGCAGTACCCGGCCTCGGCTTTCGCCGAGCAGGCCGACTTTCTGCGCTTCAGCGCCCAGCACGCCTGGGCCCAGGAAAGCGTGGAGGAAAAGCAGCGCGAGCGGTACTTAGAGGCCATCAGCTTCTACCAGCAATACCTCGACGCGCACCCCAAAAGCCGAAACCTCAAGGCTGCCGAGGCGCTTTACGACGACGCCCGCCAGCAAATTGAAAAGCTCAAGGCCCAGCCCGCCGCGGCCGTCACCACCAAGAACTAGCCCTACTTATGAACACTCCGATGAAATCCACCGCCTCCAGCTCCATCATCACCCGCAACCTGGCCGACATCACCACCGAGGCCGGCAACAACGTGTACGAAGCCATTTCCATCATCTCGAAGCGCGCCAACCAGCTGTCGGTGACGCTGAAAGAAGAGCTGAACGAGAAGCTGGCCCAGTTCGCCACCACCGTCGACAACCTCGAAGAGGTGTTCGAGAACCGCGAGCAAATCGAGATTTCCAAGCAGTACGAGCGCCAGCCCAAGCCCACGAGCTTGGCCATCGAGGAGTTCATCAACGGCGAGCTGTACTCGTACACGCCCGAGGTAGAAGAAGCCGCCGCTCAGCCCGCCCCGCAGGGCCGCGAGCAGCGCTAAGCATTGGCCTGGCTGTGGCGCCGCGTGCCGCGGCCGGGCTGCTTTTTACTCGCTCCACATGACTCCCGCCGTCTCACCCCTTCACGGCCGCCGCCTGCTGCTGGGCGTCAGCGGCAGCATCGCGGCTTATAAGTCGGCCCTGCTGGTACGGTTGCTGGTGAAGGCCGGGGCCGAGGTGCAGGTCATTCTCAGCGAAGCCGCCGCCGCCTTCGTTACGCCGCTCACGCTGGGCACGCTGTCCAAAAAGCCCGTCCTAACGGGCTTTTTGCGTGATGCGGTCGCCGGCGAGTGGCACAACCACGTCGAGCTGGGCCTCTGGGCCGAGGCGTATATCATCGCGCCGGCCAGCGCCAATACCCTGGCCCAGCTGGCCCACGGTTTCTGCCCCAACCTGCTCAGCGCGGCCTATCTGTCGGCCCGCTGCCCGGTTTTTCTGGCCCCGGCTATGGATTTGGACATGTTTGCCCACCCCGCCGTGACGGAGAATCTGAACCGGCTGCGGAGCTTCGGCAATTACATCCTCGATTCGCCCAGCGGCGAGCTGGCCAGCGGCCTGGCCGGCCCGGGCCGCATGCTGGAGCCCGAGGATATCACGCGGGAGCTGGAGCAGTTTTTCGAATTAAAAACGAAGAATTAAAAATGCGCGTCCTCATCACGGCCGGGCCTACCTACGAGCCGCTCGACCCGGTGCGGTTTCTGGGCAACCGCTCGACCGGCAAGATGGGCTACGCCTTGGCCGAAGCGTTTGCCGCCGCCGGGGCCGAGGTGCAGCTCATCAGCGGCCCCAGCGCCCTGCCCGACCCGGCCAGCAGGGGGGTAGAAACCCGGCGGGTGGAAACGGCGGCCGAAATGTTTGCGGCCGCGGCCAGCCTAGCACCCACGGCCGACATCTGGGTGTTTGCCGCCGCCGTGGCCGACTACCGCCCGGCGCAGGCGGCCGCCGACAAAATCAAGAAAACCGGCGACACGCTCACCCTGGAGTTGGTGAAGAACGTGGACATTGCCGCCACGCTGGGCCAAACCAAGCGGTCTGAACAATTTTCGGTGGGCTTTGCGTTGGAAACCACGAACGAGCTGGCCCACGCTCAGGATAAGCTGCACCGCAAAAACTTCGACCTCGTGGTGCTGAACTCCCTGCGCGACGCCGGGGCCGGCTTCGGCCACGATACCAACAAGGTGCAAGTGCTGGACCGCGCCGGCCGCATTCGTAACTTTGAATTGCAAGCCAAAACCGAGCTGGCCCAGGCCCTGGTGCGGCTCGTGCTGACGTATTTGCCCTCTGCTACATGATAGATTTTCTCCTCGCCGTCTGCCGTCCGCTCACCCGCCGTTGCGCCGGGCAGGGGCTGCTGGCGCTGCTGCTCCCCCTGCTGGCTGCCACAAATGCCCGGGCCCAGGAGCTGGCCGCCGAGGTGAGTGTGACCGCTCAGAACGTCACCATCACCGACCCTTCGCTGATAACGCAGATGCAGAACGACATGCAGTCGTTTCTCAACTCCCGCGCCTGGACCACGCAGGCCTACCTGCCCAACGAGCGGATTCGGGTGAAGATGTTTGTCGGCATCACCAAGATTCCGCAAACCGGCACCTACCAGGCCACCATGCGCCTGCTCTCGACCCGGCCGGTATATGGCACCGGCTACGAAACCAATGTCGTGAGCATCGTGGACCGGAATTTTATCTTCAATTACTCGCCCCAGCAGCCGCTGGCGTTTTCGCCCAACAGCTTCGTGTCCAACCTGTCGTCGCTGCTGAGCTTCTACGCCTACCTCACGATTGGCATCGACCGCGACACGTTCTCGCCCTTCGGCGGCACGCCCTACTACGACCAGGCGCGCAACATCATGACCTACTCGGCCTCGCAAACCACCACTTCCGGCGAGCAGGATGACGACTGGCGCTACGACGGCCCGACCTCGCGCAACCGCGCCGCCCTGCTCACCGCCCTGAGCGACCCCCAACTGGAAGCTTTCCGCAGCGGTCTTTACAGCTACTACCGCCTCGGGCTGGATAACTTCGTGGAGCGCCCTGCCGAGGCCCGCGCGGCTGTGTTCACGGCTCTGAGCGGGGTGCAGAAAGCCGTGGTGCAGCGCCCCAACAACGTGTTTGCCCGCGCCTTTTTCGACGCTAAGGCCGATGAAATTGCCAACATCTTCCGCACCAGCCCCGACCAGCGCCAGAAGCAGCAGCTCGTCACCATGCTCTCGGAAGTTGATTCGGGCAACTCGGCCAAATACCAGACCATGCTGAAGTGAATCGCAGATGGGGCAGATAAAGCCGCTGATGCCGCAGATGACATTTCAGCTGCCAATTTGCCCCACTACTAAAAGGACAGTTAAGCCTTAACCCACAACCCAATAACATTAAACATTATCCAACATCAGAACGAATCCGCTATCCGAACATCATCTGGGCTATCAGCGGCTTTATCTGCACCATCTGTGATTCATGTTAGTCGATTTACGAATAGAGAATTACGCGCTCATTGAGCGCCTTGATTTACGTCCGTCGCCGCTGCTCAATATTATTACCGGCGAAACCGGGGCTGGCAAATCCATTATGCTCGGCGCCATCGGCCTGCTGCTGGGCAACCGGGCTGATTCGCGGATGCTGTTCAACACGGAGCGCAAGTGCGTGATTGAGGGGCAGTTCGATATTGCTAACTACCAGCTGCAGGATATTTTCGAGGCCGAGGACTTGGACTACGACGCGGCCTGCATCCTGCGGCGCGAAATCTCGCCTACCGGCAAGTCGCGCGCCTTTGTCAACGACACGCCCGTGACCTTGGAGGCGCTGCGGAAAATCGGGGCCAACCTGATGGACATTCACTCCCAGCATGACACCCTGCTGCTGGGCGACGCCGTGTTCCAGCTTAACCTGCTTGATTTATACGGCGGCTTGGTGCCCCTGCGCACGCAGTACGGCAACGCCTACCGGCAGTACCGCAAGCTGGAAGCCGACCTGAAATCGGCCGAGGACCAAGTAGCCCAGGCCAGCAAAGAGCTGGACTACAACAGCTTCCTGCTCGGCGAGCTCGACGACGCCAGCCTGGACAATGAAGACCAGGAAGCCCTGGAGCAGGAAGTCAAGCAGCTGGAGCACGCTGAGGAAATCAAGTACAAGCTCACGCAGGCCTTCAACTCGCTGACCGAGAGCGAGTACTGCGCCGCCGGCAGCATCAAGGACGCCTCGGTGCTGCTGGGCCAGGTGGCGGGCTACGCCGACCAGCTCAAGGAGCTCAAGCAGCGCCTGGATTCCTGCCTGTTCGAGCTGCGCGACATTGCCGAGGAAGTGGAAGCCGCCGAGCGCCGCACCGAAGGCGACCCCGCCCGGGCCGAGGAAGTGCAAAGCCGCCTCAACACCTTCTACACCCTGCAGCGCAAGCACCAGGTGCGCGATTTGGCTGCCCTCATCGAGAAGCGCGAGCTGCTGCGCCAGAAAGTAGGCTCGGTGCTGAACCTGGACAAGGAAATCAGCCGCCTGCGCAAAGACACCGACGGCGCCCTGGCCGCCGTGACCAAGCAGGGCAGCAAGCTCTCGGAAAGCCGGCGCAAGATGTTTCCCAAGTTCGAGAAAGAGCTCAGCACCCTGCTGGCCGACCTCGGCATGCCCCACGCCCGCATTGTGGTGGAGCACCGCGCCGGCCCGCCGACGGCTTCGGGCATCGATGTGGTCAGCATCCTGTTCACGGCCAACAAGGGCGCCGCGCCCCAAACGCTGAGCAAGGCCGCCTCGGGCGGCGAGTTCTCGCGGCTCATGCTCTGCATCAAGTACATGCTGGCCGACAAAACCGCTCTGCCCACGATAGTTTTCGATGAAATCGACACCGGCATCAGCGGCGAAATTGCCGTGAAGGTGGGCCGCATGATGCAGCAGATGGCGCAGAAGCACCAGCTCGTAGCCATCTCGCACCTGCCCCAAATGGCGGCGGCCGGCGACACGCACTACTTCGTGTATAAGGAGGACCGCGCCGACCGCACCATCAGCCGCATCCGCGAGCTAAGCCAGGAGGAGCGCATCAAGGAAATTGCCCACATGATAGCCGGCGCCAAGCCCAGCGAAAACGCCTTCCAGAGCGCCCGCGAGTTGCTGGCCCTGCGCGGTAATGAGGTGATGGGGTAAGAAGGTAATGGGGTCATGAGGAGCTAAATGGTTAGGACGTTTCTGACTTCTGTGTAAAGCGGATGTGGCTAACTTGCCGCATATTTTAGGTGCTGGTCATTTGCTGCCTTATTGGCCTATCACCTCATCACTCCATCACCTCATCACTCCAAAATGCCCAACAACCTGCTCGCCGGCAAAGTCGGCATCATCTCCGGCGCGCTCGACGAGCGTTCCATTGCCTGGAAAGTCGCCCAGAAAGCCTACGCCGAGGGTGCCCGCTTCGTGCTCACCAATGCCCCGCTGGCCATGCGCATGGGCGAAATCAAGAAGCTGAGCGAGGAGTGCGAGGCGCCGATTATTCCGGCCGATGCCACGTCGGTGGAAGAGTTGGAGGCGCTGTTTTCGGGCGCGCAGGAGCAGTTGGGCGGCAAGCTCGACTTCGTATTGCACTCTATTGGCATGAGCGCCAACATCCGCAAAAAGAAGCACTACGGCGAGCTGGATTACAAATTCTTTCAGCAAACCATTGACGTGTCGGCCATGTCCCTGCACAAGATGCTGGCCGTGGCCGAGCGCCAGGACGCCTTCAACGAGTGGGGCTCAGTGGTAGCGCTGAGCTACATCGCTGCTCAGCGTGCGTTCTTGGATTACACCGACATGACCCAGGCCAAGGCCATGCTCGAAAGCATTGCCCGCAGCTACGGGCAGCGCCTGGGCAAGCTCCGGAAAGTGCGGGTGAACACGCTCTCGCAGTCGCCCACCAAAACCTCGGCCGGCACCGGCATCAGCGGCTTTGATGCGTTTTATGACTTCGCCGACAAGATGTCGCCGCTGGGCAACGCCCCCGCCGAGGCCTGCGCCGACTACTGCATCAGCCTGTTTTCGGACCTGACGCGCTACGTAACCATGCAGAACCTGATGCATGACGGCGGCTTCAGTACCACCGGCATCTCGGCCGAAGTGGTAGAGCTGGTAACCAAGGCATCGGGGACTGCTGCGTAAGCGGCGGCCTCCGTCCGCTCACTTCGGTAAGATTGTAGAAAGCCTGGCTTCCGAATTGGAGCTAGGCTTTTTTATTTACCGGGTTTTATGCGGAGCGAAACGGCTGTGCCCGCCACATAGTCCGGACTGGCCATGGTCACGCGCACCAGCGTTTCGGCTAACTGGATTTCCACCAGGTAGTAGCTGCCGCAAAACCGCACCGCCCGCACCGTGCCCTGTAGGTTACTATCCCCTGCTGGCTCCACCAAAAGCTGCTCCGGCCGCACTAGTAGGGCATCGGCCAGCAGGGGGTAGCCGGCGGCGTCAGCTGCCAGGGCAGCCCGGTCGGCGCCGCGCAGCAGGTTGTAGTCGCCGAACAGACCGGCCGTATACTCGTCCACCGGCTGGCGGTAAATCTGCTCCGGTACCCCCTGCTGGATGAGCCGGCCGCGCCGCAGCACCAGGATTTCGTCGGCCCAGGCCAGCACGTCGGCCGCGTCGTGCGAGACCAGCAGGCAGGTGATGTTTAGCTGCTCACCCACATCGTGCAGCACGGCCTGCAGCGTCTGCTTGTGGCCGCGGTCGAGGTTGGAGTAAGGCTCATCGAGCAGGAGCAGCTGGGGGGCGCTGAGTAGCAGCCGGGCCAGGGCCACGCGCTGCCGCTCCCCGCCCGAGAGCTGGTCGGTGCGCCGGGTCAGCAGCTGGCTGATGCGGCAGATGGCAAACAGCGCCTGGGCCTCGGCGGCCGGGCGCTGGCTGGCGTAGCGCAGCACCTGCTCCACGCGCAAAAAGCGCGGCAGCTCGGAGCTTTGCGTGAGGTAAGCCACGCCGGGGTGGCCGGGCACCAGCGTGTCGTGGGGCCCGCGCACCCGCGCTTCGTTCACCAGCACCTGGCCCGCGCTGGGCTGAATCAGGCCGGCAATGATTTGCAGCAGGGTGCTTTTGCCGGCGCCGCTCTCGCCGACCAGCGCCAGCCGCTGCCCGCGTCGCTGCCCGAAGCTGAGGTTGTCGAGCACGACGGCGCCGTTTTCTTGCAGGCTGATGCCCGACACGGTTAGCAGCATGAGGCCGGCGGATTGGAAGGCAAAATGAACAGATTAGGACGTAGCAGGCGGGCATCAGCGGGTGCACTCTGCCAAGCTGAGTTGGCTGCTTACTTTATGATACCCAGAGTTTTGGTGACCTTGTTTTTAGGCACATCCACCTGCAGGCTCATCACCGAGGGTTCCTTGCGGGTGCGCAGGCGCTGCATCAGGCGCTGCATGGTCTGGCCTTCCTCGTGGCGGGAAAAGATGATTTTCGCACAGTCAGCCAGCATGCTCACGGCTTTGGGCATCTCCACATTCAGGGTCACCTGACGCCCGGCCGGCGGCGTGGCTGGCAGGCCAGCCGGGGCCGCCCCCGGGCCC
>CAXUEM010000135.1:0-7970 GCA_964249885.1 uncultured Hymenobacter sp.
ATGTAGAGCAGGTGCGCGACAAGGCCCGGCGGCTGGCCCGGCGCTTTCTGGCGGAGGCCGAGCTGGCCCGGGCGGAGCAGTGCGGCGGGGCCGATTCAGCCATTTTCAGCCTGCTCTGGAGCGCCAAGGAAACCCTCTACAAGCTGGCCGGACAGCGGGGCCTTATCTTTCGGGAAGACATTTTAATCCAGCCCTTTGAGCTGCGTGAGGCCGGCGAGCTGACGGCCATGCTGCGCCGGCCCGCAGGCCAAACCCGGCACCGGGTTTGCTATACCCGGCCCGCGCCCGGCTACGTCCTTACCTACTGCCTGGAGCCAGCCGTATCTTCGCCTACTTCCTTTTCCCTTTGACCTTTCGCTTGCATTCTACCTCTACTTTTTCCGCTATGTCGCTTCGCCGTATTTCCCTGCTGGCTGCTGTCATCTTGCTTTTGCTGGGCACGGCGGCCCTGAGTCAGGCCCGCGCCCAGGGCGCCTCGGTGGCCGACTTCACCCTCAAAACGGCCGCCAACGCCGCCGTCAACCTGGCCAGCTACGCCGGCAGCAAGGCCGTGGTGGTCGTATTTGTGAACCCGGCCTGCCCCTTCACCCGCCTCTACCAGGGTCGGCTTTCGGCCCTAAGCTCCGGCTACGGCAGCAAAGGCGTGCAGTTTCTGTTCATCAACGTGCCCATCAACCTCGACGCGGCTGCCAGCGCCGACGGCCCCATCGACCTGCCCACCCTCACCGACGACACGCAGCAGGCCAGCTCGCTGCTGGGCGTGAGCAAAACCACCGAGGCCGTGGTGCTGGTGCCCAGCGGCGGCAAGTTCACGGTGCGCTACCAGGGCGCCATCGATGACAATCCCCAGGTGGCGGGCGCCGTGCAGCAGCGCTACCTGCAGCAGGCCCTCGACAACGTGCTGGCCGGCCGCCCCGCCGGCATCGAGGGCAAGCGCGCCGCGGGCTGTTTGATTAAGCGGTAAACGCCGCTCCCAGAGCTTATAAAAAAGGCCAGACAGCAGTGTCTGGCCTTCTTGGTTTCGGTTCGCTTTGCGCGGCCGTTTCTACTCCTCACCTTCTTCCTCCGGGGCTGTTTTTTCCGCGTCCAGGATGCCCAGCAGGGTGGCTATTTCGGCGGCTTTGGCGGGCTCCTGCAACTTCTCAAAGCTCAGCTGCAGGTTGCGTAGCGTGCGGCGCGCAATGTCGAGGTGCGAGCAGGGCTCGAAGAAGATGTCGTTGGGCGTGAGGTTGAGCTGGCTGACGTAGTGCTCAATGTCGGTGCGCGAGAGCACCAGCCCGCGGTTGTAGCAGTTGATGTAGAACGGCTCCAGACCCGGCAGCGTGGGCCGGAAAGTGAGCACAAACAGGTTGGGCAGGTTGACGCCGTACACGGGCAGAAACAGCCGCTGCGCCACCAGCATGTAGATAACACAGAGCGTGAGCGGGTTGCCGCGCTTGGTTTCCAGCACCCGCTCCAGCATGGAGTTGGCCGGGGAATGAAAGTTTTGGGTGTTGGCCGAGAGCTTGTGGGTGCGAAACAGCACGTGATTGAGCACCTGCACCTGGTCGGCGGGGTGCATGGCCGGACGCAGGGCCGTCCAGGCCTCGAAGCGCAGCTGCTCGATGGCGCGGTTCAGGGCCTGCAGGTCAGCGTCGGGATACTGGTAGCTGTTAATCAGCCACATACCTTCAAGCAAATCCTGGCCGCCGCCCTCGCGCCAGACGCGCAGGCGCTGCTGCAAGCCCTCAAATTGTAATTGGTGAATTAAGTCTTCCAGCCGCTGCTGCTGCTGCGGGTCGAGGCTTTCCTCCCAGCTTTCTTCCAGAAACGGAATGATGCTCTCACCCAGGTTCTGGATTTCGCCCTGAATCTGGGGCGCAATTTCCGGGTCGTCGAGCAGCGAGATAAGAGCTTTAATTTCTTTATTGGTCATCGTCGGGAAGCGGCTTGCCGAACGGCAAATTAAGGCCAGGCGCGCAGTTTCGGGCGCGGCGCGGCATTTTTTGCAACAGGCCGAACCGACCAACAAGTTCGGCCCCGGCGCCGCTAAACCCGAAAGACGCCGGCCTGGCGCCGGCCAGCGTCTTCCGTTACCATAGGGCCTCCTACCGCGGCTGGCCCAGGCTGCTCAGCCCGGCGCCGGCCAGCGTCACCTTCACGCTGTCGCCGAACTGCGTGCCCAGGCGGGCCAGGCCGCCGGCTTCGAGCTGCAGTTCGCCGCGGGCCTGCACGCGCAGGTCGGCGGTTTGGATGCGGTTGCTGCGCGCGATGCGCAGCAGCGGGGTGCTGCCCGGACGCTGGCCGGCCTCGGCCCGCAGGTAGCGCAGCTGGTTGTCGGCCAGCTCGACCAGGGTGGCGTGGTTTTGCACCACCAGCAGGGTATCCTGCCGGAAGCCCTGCACCTGCACCAGGCCGCCGCGGCGCTGCTGCCGGTCGGTGGTGGGCTGGCCGGCCAGGGTGTACTCGGCCGCGGCGCTCAGCTGCCGGAGCCGGGGGCAGCTAATGCTCACGTGCGGGCCGCGGCCCAGGTATTTGACGTCATTGGGAAAGGCCAGGCTCACGACCAGGCGCTGGCCCTGCTGGCTCACCTGCACGTACTCAGCCGCCTTGTCGCTGACGCGCACGCCGAACGGGCCGGCCACGACTTTGACGTTCACGAGGCCGGCGGCGGGCACGGCCACGGCAGTGAAATTATTGAAATTCAAGGCCGTGGTGTTGCGCAGCGGGTCTTTGTAGGTGCCGCGGGCAAACTCGGCGCGCAGGCTCATGTTGTAGGCCGTGAGCGAGGCCAGCAGCCCGAGCAGGGCCGCGAGCAGAAATTTATTGGAGGTTTTCATGTCCGTTGGAAACAATGGTGGAGGGCGCCGCCAGCGCCGGCTGCGCGGATTTGAACTCGGCGTAGCGCCGCTGGATTTCTTCCAGGCCGATGTCAAGCAGGAAGATGGTTTTGAAAAACTCGGGCAGCTCCTGCTCCAGAAAGCGGCTGCGCCGCAGCTCTTTGACTTTGGCCTCGGCATCGGGGGCCACGAAAAAGCCGATGCCGCGCCGGTTGTAGACCACGCCCTGGTTTTGCAGAAACTCGTAGGTGCGCATCACCGTGTTGGGGTTCACCTGCAGCTCGCCGGCCAGGTCGCGCACCGAGAGAATCTTCTCATCCGGCGGCCAGAGCCCGCGCAGAATATTGTCGCTCACGTACCCGGCAATCTGCAGGTAGATGGCTTCGTTTTCTCGAAATTCCATAGAAGGGAGATAGGAGTTGGACGCTAGGAGTTAGGTGGAAGCATGGAGCGTGGCACCGGAGAATATTCTCCGCCTCTCGCTCCCGTCTCCTGCCTCCTAGCTCCTCGTTTACAGCTGCTTTTCCGTGACCCGGAAGTAGGCGGCCAGCCACAGCAGCGCGGCCAGGGCCAGCGGCAGCAGGGCCAGCCAGCCGGCCTGGGCCTCGGGCAGGGCCAGGCTGTAGTATTGCTCGCCCTCGACCAGCGTGGCGTCGGTGAACGGCGGCGAGAAACGCACCCCCTCGCCGAGCAGCAGGCGCAACACCTGATAATTGCTCAGCGAGAGCACTGCCAGCAGGGCAAACGCGCCGAATGCCGTTTTCACGAAGTGGGCTTTCTCGAAGAAGATAGCGCCCCACAGCCCCGCCGCGTGCAGCATGGCAAAGAACAGCAGGAAGCCGACCGGCAGCTGATTGCCGTCGAGCAGGTTCAGCAGCTCGGGCGTCTGGCCCGGCGCCGCGCCGCCGTACACCACCGCCGCCGTCACGAGGTAAAAGATGGGAATGAACAGCAGCAGAAAGCCCGGCAGCGAGTACAGCCACACCACGAGGTACTTTTCCAGGTGCGAGGCCGGCAGGGTGAGGGCCGTCGTGGCCTGCCGCCGCTCGCCGAACTGGGCAAACACGCTGCTGGCGAAAATGCTGCCCGAGGCCAGCAGAAACAGGATAAAAAATACCGTCTGCCCATTCGCATTGGGCGCTGAGCGCTGCAGATAGGCGATGAAGCCCATGATGAGCAGCATGGCCCCGGCCAGCACGGCGGCGGCCAGCAGGTAGCCGGGCAGGTGCTCGGCGGTGTGCCGGCGAAACAGGCGCCCGAAGCGCGCAAAGCTGAACTGCTGATTAGACGACGGACGCATGGCTGGCTTGGTTAAGGTAGGAGGTAATGGCGGCGGCCTCGGTGCTGGTTAGGGCATTGAAGAGCAGCTCTAAATCGACGCGGCTGTAGGTGCCCGTTTCGTTCGCGCGCACGGCCACCGGCCCGCGCACCGAGCTGCCGGTGTGGAAGGCACCCGGCGCTTCGGCCGCCGCACCTGTGGCGAAGGTCAGCTGCTCGGCCAGCCGGTCAATTTCCTGGTTCAGCACAATTCGGCGGTCGTGCACCACCACCACGGTGTCAATCAGGCTCTCCAAATCGCGCACCTGGTGGGTCGAGATTATCATGCAGCGCTCCTCGCTTAGGGCCGAGGCCACGATTTTGCGAAACTGCACTTTGCTTGGAATGTCGAGGCCGTTGGTGGGCTCATCGAGCACCAGCAGGCCGGTGTTGGCGGCCAGCGCGAAGGCCAGCATAAACTTCTTTTGCTGCCCGTGCGAGAACTTATTGAGCTTGGCATCGAGCGGCACTTCCAGCTCGCGCAGGTACGCATACAGCTGCTCCTCGCTGAAGCGCGGGTAGAAGCCGGCCGTGTGGGCCACAAACTGCGCGGCCGTCAGGGCCGGGGCATACACTTCCTCGGGCAGAAAGAACAGGTCTTCCAGCAGGCGCGGCTGCCGGCTCGCGGCGGGCAGCTCGTCAATCAGGCAAGAGCCCGCCCACGGGAAAGCCAGCCCCACGATGTTCTTGAGCAGGGTGGTTTTGCCAGCGCCGTTCTTGCCCAGCAGGCCGTAGATGCGGCCCCGGTCCAGGTCCAGGCTCAGGTTTTGGAAGATGGGATTCCGCCGGGAGTACCCAAAATCAAGGTTTCGGATGCGCACCATGTGCATGTTGTTTTAGTGTACTAATTATCTAGTACACTGCAAATTTACTAGGTGATTTTGGGATTGGTACCCCCTGCTGGAAAAATATTTTTCAGGCACGGAAAAAGCCGCTGGTGAGGCGGCTTCTTCGGTACTTGAGTGACACCCCCTGCTGGTGCGGGCCACTTATCAGCAAGTCTAGACTAGCAGGGTTTTGGCCTAGCCAGCAGGGGGTGGCATGTCCTCGGCGGCTACGGCCACGATTTTACCGTCCCGCGAGATGATGAGTGGGCTCTGCTTGTATTTCTTGAACGCCAGCAGGGCTTTATAGGCGGCTGCAAGGCCGATTTGTAACTGCTGCTGAATGTGGGCGGCCTGTTCTCTTTCAGACATGGTGATAGGTAGCTGTTAACTGTTCCCAAAGATGCTTATCTACTACAACTGTTTCGTCTGCATTACTCGTTGCTATCAAAAGCCCAGCGCCATCTGAGTTGTCAACAAACGTCCAGCTATTCACAGCAGCGTGGTAAGCGGCAAAGAACTGACGCAAGCCACCTTCATATCGTCGCCGGATAACTGGTTCTGGTATGTGATGCCCACCTTCGCATACCCGCTCTTTTACCCGGCTTACGGCTAAATCGGCCGAATTGAGCCAGAAAAAGAACAGGCTAATAAAATACCCCTGCGCCCGCGCCTCGGCAATAAAGGGCAGATAGATGCGCGTGGCCAGCGTGGTTTCCAGCGCGAAGCTCTCCCCTACCGCCAGCAACTCGTGCAGCCGCGCCAGCATCAGCCGGCCGGCTTGGATGCTGACCGTTTCGGGCCGGAAGGGCGAGAGGCCGCGGGCAATTTCATCGGCATTCACGAACTCGCGGCAGTCCAGCAGGGTGGGCAGCAGGGCGTAGGCTGCGGTGGTTTTGCCCGCGCCGTTGCAGCCGGCCAAGAGGTAAAGGGTTTTCATCTGCCGTTTAAACATCAATTTCCACTCCCCCGCTTTTTCCACTCTTTAAACCCAACCACATCCTTCCTAATTTCCTTTCGCCAAGCTCGACCAAACTTCTGTTCCAAGTACTTGAAAACACGGGCGTTATATAGGCTCATACAATCCACGCTAGGTCCTGTACAGCCTTCTTCACGATAGAAAACACCAAATTTATTTTCGAATGCTTCGTCCGAATAATAATGGACTGGTGCCCCGCCACTTTGCAAAATCAGAAACGGAATTTGATTGGCAATATCATTCTCAGCTAACGCTATAGCCTTGCTGCAATCAGCGCTAATGAAGGTCAGCTGGCCAGCTCCCGAAGTATTTAACTGCTCAATTGTAAGCCGCGCAGTTTGGCCTGCTACTGGTAAGGAGCACAGCAGCGGGAGCAGACATACGAGCAAATAGCGCAAACAAATTAGCATGAGATATTCAGTCATCACACCTGGATAACCCCCACATTATACGCCTTCTTAATCGGCGCATGATTCGCCGCCGCGATGCCTTCGGAAATGACTTTGCGGGTTTCCAGCGGGTCAATCACGGCATCGACCCAGAGGCGGGCGGCGGCGTAATAGGGCGAGAGCTGCTCCTCGTAGCGGGCCTTGATGCGGTCCAATAGCTCTTTTTCGGCTTCGGGCGTAATGACTTCGCCCTTGGCTTTGAGGCTGGCGACCTGGATTTGGAGCAGGGTGTTGGCGGCGGCGGCCCCGCTCATTACGGCGAGCTGGGCGGTGGGCCAGGCCACTATCAGGCGCGGGTCGTAGGCTTTGCCGCACATGGCGTAGTTGCCGGCGCCGTAGGAGTTGCCGATGATGACCGTGAACTTGGGCACCACCGAGTTGCTCATGGCATTCACCATCTTGGCGCCGTCCTTGATGATGCCGCCCTGCTCACTGGCGCTGCCCACCATGAAGCCCGACACGTCGTGCAGAAACACGAGCGGAATGCGCTTCTGATTGCAGTTCATGATGAAGCGGGCGGCCTTGTCGGCCGAGTCGGAGTAAATGACGCCGCCCATCTGCATGCCGGTTTTCTTGCTCTTGACAATCTTGCGCTGGTTGGCCACGATGCCCACCGCCCAGCCGTCGATGCGCGCGAGCCCGCAGATGAGCGTCTGCCCGTAGAGGTCCTTGTAGGGCTCAAACTCGGAGTTGTCCACCAGCCGGTTTATCAGCTCCATGGTGTCGTAAGGCTTGGCGCGGTCGGCGGGCAGCAGACCGTAGATTTCCTGCTCATCGAGCTTGGGCGCGGCCGGGGCGCTGCGGCTGAAGCCGGCCGTGGACTGGGCGCCGAGCTTGTCGAAGATATTGCGGATGTGGGTCAGGCATTCCTCGTCGGTGTCGAACTTGTAGTCGGTCACGCCTGACACCTCGGAGTGCATGCTGGCCCCGCCCAGCGCCTCATTGTCGATAGTTTCGCCGATGGCCGACTTGACCAGGTAGGAGCCCGCCAGAAACACCGAGCCCGTGCCGTTCACTATCATGGCCTCGTCGGACATGATGGGCAAATACGCCCCGCCGGCCACGCAAGGGCCCATAATGGCCGAAATCTGCACGATGCCTAGACTGGACATCACCGCGTTGTTGCGGAAGATGCGGCCGAAGTGCTCCTTGTCGGGGAAAATCTCGTCCTGCATGGGCAGGTACACGCCGGCCGAATCGACGAGGTAGATGATGGGCAGCTTGTTTTCGATGCTGATTTCCTGGGCCCGCAGGTTTTTCTTGGCCGTGATGGGAAACCAGGCGCCGGCCTTCACGGTGGCGTCGTTGGCCACGACCACCACTTGCCGGCCCTGCACGTAGCCGATAACCACGACCACGCCGCCGCCGGGGCAGCCGCCTTCTTCCTTATACATGCCCTCGCCGGCAAAGGCGCCGATTTCGACCTGCGCCGCGCCCTTATCGAGCAAAAAGTCTATTCGCTCGCGGGCCGTGAGCTTGCCCTTGGCCTTGTGGGCTTCGATGCGCTTGGGGCCGCCGCCGAGGGCTACTTTCTGCAGGCGCTGCCGCAGCTGAAGGGTGAGCTGCTTGAACTGGTCTTCGT
>CAXUEM010000136.1:0-7430 GCA_964249885.1 uncultured Hymenobacter sp.
TGCTGGCGCCGACCGCTGCGGGTGGCTGGGCCCGGGCCGGGTCGGCGGGCAGGTCGCTGCTGAGCAGCTGCTGGGCCGAGGCGACGGCCGGCGCCAGCAGGGGCAGCGCGAGCAAAAAGCGGAAGACAGCGGGGCGGAAAAAGGCGCTCATGCGAAGGTAAAAGATGCGGCTACGCAACGCGAAGTGAAGGCGGAATAGTGCGACCGTGCCCGCTTCCGGCCAGCCAGCAGGGGGTAAGGGCTGCAGCCCCGACCGGCTTGCGGCCGTGCTGAGCCGGTTCTACTCGGCCACCCACAAGTCCACGAGCTGCCCGCTGCGGATGGTGGCGCCGGGCGCGGCCACGGGGCGCTGGCGCACCACCGTGCCGGGAGCCTCGCCTTCCTCGGGCGCTTGCTTGAAAATCTCGCCTACCTGCAGGCCCTGGCCGGCCAGCAGGGTGGTGGCTTCATCCTGCGGCATGTTCACGAGGTTGGGCACCGGGAATTCCTGGTTGCCCTGGCCGTCGCCGACCACCAAATCGACCCGGGTGCCCTTGGCAATGGGCGCGCCGGGCTTGATTTCGCGGCCATTCACCAGCTGCTGCAGCACGGCGTTCTGGGCCAGGTCGGGCTTGAGAATAATCTGGCCTACTTCCAGGTCGTAGCTTTTCAGAATCAGGCGGGCATTTTTCTCGGAGCCGTCGGTCAGCTTGGGCATTTTGATGACCGGCGGGTTTTTCATGGCCACCGAGAGGTAGATTTTGCGGCCTTCCTTCACCTTTTCGCCCGGCGCGGGGTCCTGGGTGAGCACCGTGAACGGCCGGGTGCTGGGGTTGTAGGTCGAGTCGTCGACGAAGTAGCGCAGGTTGCGCTCATCAAGGTAGTCCTCGAGCTGCGCCAGGTTCATGCCCGTGATTTTGGGCACCACGATGGTTTCGCCGTGATTAGTGGTGATGGGCAGATACACGTAGAAGAAGCCCAGCACGAGCACGGCCGTAGCCAAGCCAATAATAGCCAGGTGCTTGGCCAGGTCCAGCGGCGTGTTGGCGGAGAAGAAAGACATATTGTAGAACTTAGAACGGAGAGCTTAGCGCTTAGAAAGTCAAGTTGAGTTCTTGAATAAGGCTGCTGTAAGCACACACTTGAATAAGAGAGTGGGAAGTGAGCAAGTAAAATCTAAGCTCTAAGCTCTAACTTCTCCGCTCTGCGTTTGCCGAAGTCCAGAATCCGGTCGATGAAGCCGTAGGGCGTGTAGCCGGCCAGCGCAGTTTGGTGGAAAATGCAGGTGGCGGGCGTCATGCCGGGCAGCGAGTTCACTTCAATAATGATGACCTCAACGGCCCCCGATTGTCGCACCCGCACAAAAGCGTCGATGCGGGCGTAGCCCTGAATATCAAGCACCTCGGCCACGCGGCGCAGCTGCGTTTTCACTTCCTCCGAAATGCGCTGCCGCTCCCGGGGCTCCGGGGCGTAGCGGGCGGGCGTGATGTTCTGGCCCTCGCCGGCCAGGAATTTCTCTTCTAGACTTAGCACCTCGCCGGTCGCCAGGGTCTCGCTGGCTTCGAATACCTCAATCTGGAGCTGGCCCTGGTCGTCGTAGCTCGTAAGCAAGCCGCCGGTCACTTCCAGAAAGTGAGCGGCGCCGTCGCGGCTGATGAGGGTTTCGACCAGAAACGCATCCTTGCGCGGAAACTCTTCCTTAAAGCCCAGGTGCAGCACCCCGGCCGGGCCAGCCAGCAGGTCTTCCTGGTCGCGGAACATGAGCTGGCTGAAGGCCTCCAGCTCGGCGCGGGTCTTGATTTTCTTCACCGCCGAAGAGCAGCCGTCGTCGGCGGGCTTGGCGATGAAGGGGTAGGCAAACTCGGCTTCGAGACGACGGAAAAAACTCTCGGGGTCGGCCTCGTACTCCAGGCGCGGGGCCATGCGGTGGGCGGCCACCAGCAGGCCGGCCTCGCGCAGGCGCCGGTTCGTCTCGAACTTGTTGATGGTGATGCTGCTACTCGCTACGCCCGAGCCGTTGTAAGGCAGGCCCAGCTTTTCGAGCTGCTGCTGCAGGGCGCCATCTTCGCCGGGGCGGCCGTGCAGGGCAATGAACACCTCATCGGCCAGCCCTTTGAGTTCCTCAAACGAGATGCGGCGCGGCTGGGCCACCGGCTGCCCGGCGTAGGTGCCGGTGATGCCCGCCGCTTCGCGCCGGATGCGGGCCAGCACGGGGTGCAGCGCCTCGCCGGCCTCGGCGTGCTCGATTTTCTCGCGGATGTCGTCGGCGTTGTCCTTGAGCATCACGTTGATGGGCAGCACGTAGAGCCGAAACTCTTGGGCGCTGCCAGTTAGGAACACCGGCACCGGCTGGTACTTCACGCTGGAGCTGAGCTTCTCGTAGATGTTGCGCCCGCTTTCCACCGAAATGTGCCGCTCCGAGGAGTAGCCGCCCATAATTACGGCCACGCGGATACGCTCGGCGGCCTCGTGGGCGCGGCCGGCAATGGCCTCGTCCAATTGCGCCAACTGCCGGGCCAACCGCACCGGCTGCAGGCCGCCGCGCCGCCGCGCCGCGAGCGAAGTGCGAATCAAATACGTCAGAAACTGACTCGGATTCAGCCCAATTTCGGCGGCCTGGTGGAAGAAGAACGAGGCCGGCAGCATGCCCGAGGTGGTGTTCGGGTCGTTAAGGAAAATTCGGGGTGATGGGGCGATGGGGTGATGAGGTGATGAGGCAGGGGGAGGATTTTCCACCTTCATCACCTCATCTCCTTGCACTTCATCACCCACATAGAAGCCATCGAGCCGGGCATACACCTGAAAGCCGAAGGTGCGGAACATAGCCTGGCACTGCTCGCGGATGCGCTCAATATCGGTTTCGGGCAGGTTGATGGGCGTGATTTTGCGGGCCAGGCCGGGCAAGTACTTCGAGCGGTAGTCGAACATTTCCTCGCCCTTCACAATCTCGGTCGGGGGCAGGGCCAGGGGCTGGCCGTCGGGGTCTTCCACCACGATGCAGGAAAACTCCCGGCCCGCCACGAAGCTCTCGACCAGCACCTGGGTTTCGCCGTCCACATTGGCCAGCTGCACCGTTTCGGTTCCCGCCTCAAATGCCGCGTTCAGGGCATCCAGCAGGGCCTCGGGGTGGATGATAATAGTTGGGTTCGCCTCCGCTGCGGCAACCGTCACCGGCAGGCCGATGCCCTCGCGGATGTCAGTTAAGTGCTGCACCCAGGCGGTTTTGTCCTGCTCGCCCAGGCGCTGCCAGTCGGCGCGGGTCAGGGTTTTGCGGAACAGGCTGCGCTCCATGGCCGCCTCGAATTTGGCTAAGTCGGCTTCCTTCAAGATGCTCACGCCGATGCTGGAGCCCTGGCGCGGCGCCTTGAACACCAGCGGCAGGCCCAGCTCGCGCACCAGGTAATCCAGCGTGGCGGCGTGGTCGGCGGCGCCGTCCCACTCCGCAGCCGTGATGACGCGGAACTCGGGCGTGGGCTGGCCGGTGGCCTGGAGCAGCTTCTTCTGCGCGATTTTATCAATGCCGAAGGCCGAGGGCAGAATGCCGGAGCCCGAGTACGGAATGCCCAGCCACTCCAGCAAGCCCTGAATGGCGCCGTCCTCGCCGCCCGGCCCGTGCAGGGCCAGAAAGGCGAAGTCCACCAGGCCCGGCAGCTCGCTGGCTTCTACTTGGCGGCCGACCTGGCTTATCAGCGCCTGCCACTGCTCATTGCTCAGCTCGCCCAGGCTTTCGGCGTAGAGCTGCCAGGGCTGGCGCGAGGCGGGCAGCGCCGATACCGGCGGGTAAAAGTCGCGGATGGTGCCCTTGTAGATGTGCTTCCAGTCGAGCAGAATGAAGTGCCCGCGGCTGTCGACGAAGATGGGCACGGCCTCGAACAGGGCCTTGTCCAGGTTGTCATATACGGTGCGCCCGCCGGCAAAGGAAATTTCCCGCTCGCGGGAGGTGCCCCCGAAAAAAATGCCGATTTTCATAAGTAGCGCAAAGGTAAGGCCCGCAAGAACGACAAACTCCCCTCCTTTTTTAAGGAGGGGATGTTCGCGTGCAGCGCGGACGGGGGTGGTCGGTGTCGTTGAACGATAATCGAATGAGGACTCTCCACCGTTGGGGTGCCACTCAGGTGTCGTTCAACGACTGCACCACCCCAGCGTCCGCTGCGCGGCCGCGTCCCCTCCTTAAAAAAGGAGGGGAGTTGTCGTGCTACTTTGCGGCCCCAATCAACCAAGCTCACACCTTCTTCAGATGAAAACCCTCGACCAGTTCAACTTTGCCGGCCACCGCGCGGTGGTGCGCGTCGATTTCAACGTGCCGCTCGATGCCGACCTGCGCATCACCGACGACACCCGCATCCGCATGGCCACGCCCACGATTCAGAAAATTCTGGCTGATGGCGGCGCCGTGGTGCTGCTCTCGCACCTGGGCCGGCCCAAGGGCGGCTACGAGCAGAAGTTTTCGCTTGAAAGCCTGGTCGCGCGGCTGACCGAGGAATACGGCCGCGAGGTGCAGTTTGGCGGCGACGTGCTGGGCCAGCAGGCCACCGACCTAGCCGCCGCTTTGCAGCCCGGGCAGGTGCTGCTGCTGGATAACGTGCGCTTTCACAAGGAAGAAGAAGCCGGTGACGCCAGCTTTGCCCGGCAGCTGGCCCGCCTCGGCGATGTGTACGTGAATGATGCTTTCGGGGCCGCGCACCGCGCCCACGCCTCCACGGCCGTCATGGCCCAGCACTTCCCGGCCGAAAACCGAGTGGGCGGCTACCTGCTGGCCGGCGAGCTGACCAACGCCCAGAAGGTGCTCGACAACCCGCAGCGCCCTTTCACGGCCATCATGGGCGGGGCCAAGATTTCGGATAAGATTCAGCTCATTGAGCGCCTGCTCGACAAGGTCGATAACCTGCTCATCGGCGGCGGCATGGCCTACACGTTTGCCGTGGCCCAGGGCGGCACGGTGGGCAGTTCCCTGCTCGAAAAAGACAAGGTGGAACTGGCCAAGACCCTGCTGGCCAAGGCCGAAGCCAAGGGCGTGAACCTGGTGCTGCCCACCGACTCCGTGATTGCCAACCGCTTCGCCAACGACGCCGACCAGGGCGAATCAGCCAACACCAGCATTCCTGACGGCTGGATGGGCCTGGACCTGGGCCCCGAAAGCCGCGCCGTGTTCGAGTCGGTGATTCGCCAGAGCAAAACCATTCTTTGGAACGGCCCCATGGGCGTGTTCGAGATGCCCAGCTATGCCCAGGGCACCACGGCCGTAGCCCAGGCCATTGCCGAAGCCACCGAGGCCGGCGCCTTCAGCCTCATCGGCGGCGGCGACTCGGCGGCGGCCGTGCAGCAGCTCGGTTTTGCCGAGCGCGTGAGCTACATCAGCACCGGCGGCGGCGCCCTGCTGGAGTTCATGGAAGGCAAGGAATTGCCCGGCGTCAAGGCGCTGGGGTAAGGAAAGTTGAGAGTTAGGCATTAAAAGGGCGGCGGTCATCCCGAGCGCAGCAAAGGACCATTTCACGCTAGAACGAATCGTTTTAACGATTATCGTTTGACTGGCAAAAGTCCTTTGCTGCGCTCAGGATGAGCGCCGCCCTTTTAATGCCTAACTCTCAACTCCTAACTCTTAACTGCTCTTACTTCCCGGCAGCTTCTTGCTCCAGCAGTTGCAGCAGCTCGTCGGCGGCGTTTGCGATGTCGTGGTAGTTTTGCTGGGCGGCGCGTTCCTTGGCGGCAATCAGGCCGTCGCGGTGCACGGTTTCGAAGTCGCCGTAGGGAAACTTGTAGCGGCCCTTGGTGTCCTCGCCGTGGTGCATGTCCAGGCCCAGGTGCCAGTTGGCGTACTCGCCCATCTCGTGCTGCTGCAGAAAGACGTTTTCGGCGGCCGGGTCGGGGTTATGCTGACCCCAGTGGCCTTCGTCGTTGGTTATTTTGCCGTCCTGAATCAGGCGCTTGGCGTACTGAACGGCAGCCGGATTAAGCGAGATACTCATGGTAGCGGGGAGGGGAAAGGTGGCTACCTACCGGTACGCGGCCCGGCAAGGCGGGTTCAGGCGGCATAAGACCTGCTTCGCCTTGGTTAAGCAGACCGGCCCCCTGCTAGCCGCCGCGCATCCGGATTGTTTTGCCTAATTGACAAACAACCCCTCCAGCTCCTGGCCCAGGCTGCGCAGCGGGCCGGCCGGCACCTGCCCGGTAAGACGGGTGGTGAGGGCCCGCGCCTCACCCGAGCTGAGTACTTCCAGCTCGCGCAGCCAGCCCAGGCGGCGCAGCTGCAGCTCAATGGGCCCCAGCGGGTTTACCTGGCCGTATTCCTGGCGCAGATAGGTTTTGGCGCTGGTTTCCAGAACGGCGGCAAACTGTTGGAGCGCAGCTCGGCTGCAGGACTGCTCGGCTAGCACCAGCTGGGTGCGGGAGGTGCGCAAGACTGTGTTCCAGAACCCGTGACGGACAGCATACTCAACCAGAACAATGCAGAGCGTCATAAAAACGCCAATAAGTGTCCAGAGCTGTATCGTATTGAACTGATACGTGAAGTAGTGAGCCAGCGGATTTAGGCCAAGCAGCAGCGCGAGCTGGGTGTACCAGGGAATACGCAGCTTGCTTTCGCGTCGCACCCGCTCCAGCCGCAGGGGCAGCACCTCCTCGTAGGGCACTTCCAGCTCCAGCTGCACTTGGCCCCAAATGTCGCGTTGGCGCACGTACAAGCCATGCGGGCGCAACGCCAGCAAAGTGGACCGGCCGAACTGACGGTGCTGAAACTGCATAAAAGGAGCTAGGAGCCGGGGCAGCCCACTTACTTAAAAGGCGAGGGCGTGAAGCAGAGCACAAAAATACCAATCAGCACCCAGCCCAGCACCCGGCGGCCGGGGCTCAGCGGCGTCTCATCGGGCGCGGGCGGGTGGTAGATGCCGGTCAGGCGGCTGAGAATCAGCCCGAACACCAGCCAGCCGGGGTTGCCTAGCACGCCGGGCCACACCAGCGTAGCGGCCAGTTGCGCCAGCCCCACGGAGCCGCCCAGCAGCACCGCCCGGCGCCAGCCCGGCAGCACCTTTCGGAACACTACAAACAGATAAAGCGCGTACGGCGCGCCCCAGTACAGCCAGGTGCTGGCCTCCGTCTGAAAGGAAAACAGGCCCAACCCGGCGTAGAAAATAAAGCCCGTGAAAAACAAGGTGCTCAGCCGGTTAAAGCGCCGGTGCCCCAGCAGGCCATAAAGAATGTGGCCGCCGTCGAGCTGCCCGATGGGCAACAGGTTGAGGGCCGTGAAAAACAAGCTCAGCGCGCCGGCCAGCAGCACCGGGTAGTGCAGCAGCTCCAGCGGGTGGGGCAGCCGGGAAGGGTCAGCAAACGCTTTCTCTAACAGCTGATACAGCAGGGGCTTGGCCAGGGTCAGACCCCCTGCTGGGTCCGCCGGCCCGTACACAAACTGCCCGTAAGCCGAGCCGAACCGCGCGTACTCAGGGTGAATTTTAAAC
>CAXUEM010000136.1:7440-7884 GCA_964249885.1 uncultured Hymenobacter sp.
CGGCCCGGCCAAACCAATGTCAAAAAACTCGCGCCGCGCAAACAGCCGCTCCCGCAGCCGGATAACCGCCCCGAACGTGCCCAGCCCCAGCGGAAACGGAATAAAATACGGCAGCGACGAGCGCACGCGGTTGTACCGCGCCGTGAAATAATGCCCGAACTCGTGCACCGTGAGCACGCCCAGAAAGCAAAAGGCAAACGTCAGGCCCCGGCTCCATTCTTCCGGCGCGGGCAGCGGCGGCAGCCCGCCCACACCCAGGGGCAGAAAGCCCAGGTCGCCGCGCGTGAGCTGCACCCCGGCCAACGTAGTGGTGAGCAGCGTAAGCAGAAACAGGCCGCTATGCAGCAGATACCGGCGCCAGCGCGGCGGCTCAGGCCGCTCAAACTGCTGAAAGCCCAGCTCGACCGGGGTAGGCGGCGAGCTGATAAGCTCCGGAATAAAAGC
>CAXUEM010000137.1:0-5909 GCA_964249885.1 uncultured Hymenobacter sp.
GGTGGGCAGGGCGGTGCTAGAGTCGGGCTGCGAGGCCAGGCGCGGGTAGGCCGCCAGCAGGGAGCCGGCGTGGCCGGGCATGTCGAACTCCGGCACCACCCGAATGCCGCGGGCGGCGGCGTAGGCCAGCACCTCGCGCACCTCAGCCTGGGTGTAATAGCCCCCGCTGGGCGCGCCGCTGACTTGGTGCAGGCGCGGCAGCCGGCGGCTTTCCACGCGCCAGCCCTGGTCGTCGCAGAGGTGCCAGTGCAGCACGTTGAGCTTCACGGCCGCCATGCCGTCGAGGTTGCGCTTGATAACCGGCACGGGCAGGAAGTGGCGGGCTGCGTCGATGAGCAGGCCCCGCCAGGCAAAGCGGGGGCGGTCCTCGATGTCGGCCTCGGGTAGCTCCCAGCGGCGACCGGCGGCGCGGGGCAGCTGGCGCAGGGTGGCCAGCGCCCGCAGCGCGCCCAGGCTGGTGGGGGCCATAATGCTGACCCCCAGCGGCGTCACGCGCAGGCTGTAGCCCTCATCGTCCAGCTTTTCGGCCACGCCGATTCGGCCGTAGCGAATTTGCAGGGTGGGGCCTTTAGCCGGGGCAGTGGTGCCGCCCGGCAGGGCTTTGATGGTTTGCCGGGCACTGGCCGCCACGCGCGGGTCGAGGTCGGTTTCCAGCACCAGATTCAGCGGGGCTTTCAGTTGCAGGGCGGCGCGGCCCCAGGTGGTTTTGGCGGGCAGCGGCAGCAGCGGCGAGGCCGGCTGGGCAGCGGCATTTAGGGCAGACAACAGCAGGAACAGCAGCGGCAGCAGGCCGCGCCGGCGGGTGGGGAGCAGGGAGCTAGTCATCGGAGCGTCAGCGGCGCAAGGGGCGCCGGGCCCCAAAGTACGGCACCCGGCGCGAGGGCAACGGCCACTTGTGCCCAACTTGCGCAAATTCAGAGTTTAGAAACCGGCTTCTTCACGCATGAAATCTCCTTCCGGGCTAGCCTGGCTGTTCAGCACGCTCTTTATCATCGGCGTTGCCTTTGGCATGTATCCGCGGCTGCAGGCCAGTGGCACGAGCGCCGTTATCGGCTGGGACGTGTCGGGTTATTACTTCTACCTGCCCGCCGTTTTCATTCATCACGACCTCAAGCAGTTGCGTTTCCACGAGCAGGTGCTGCGCGACTACGCCCCCACGCCCGACTTCCAGCAGGCCGCCCGGCACCCGACCAGCGGCAACTACGTGCTGAAGTATTCGGCCGGAATGGCGGTGCAGTATCTGCCGTTTTTCTTCATCGCGCACGCCCTGGCCGCGCCGCTGGGCTTTCCGGCCGATGGGTTTTCGACGCCCTATCAGCTGGCTATTTTGTTGGGCAGTCTGCTGGTGGCCGGGTTGGGCTTGGCCCTGGTGCGGCGGGCGTTGCGCCCGCGCTTCGGCGAGTGGCCCACTGCCCTGGCGCTGCTGAGCATCGTGCTGGGCACTAATTATTTAAATTACTCGGCGATGGGCGGGGCCATGAGCCATAACTGGCTTTTTACCCTTTACGCGACCTTGCTGCTGCTCACACCCTCCTTCTATCAGCGGCCCACGGCGGGCCGGGCCCTGGCCCTGGGCGCCCTGCTGGGGCTGATGACCCTGACCCGGCCCACCGATGTGCTGGCTGCGCTCATTCCGTTGCTCTGGGGCCTGCGCCCCAGCGCCCCGGTCTTGCGGGCGCGGCTGGCGTTCTGGCGGCAGCATGGGCGCCTGCTTATGCTGGCCCTGCTGGCTGGGGCCGCCGTGCTCAGTATCCAGCTCCTGTATTGGCATTACGTAAGCGGCAATTGGGTAGTGTATAGCTACGGAAGCCAGGGGTTTAGCTGGCTGCGGCCTCACTTGTGGGACGGCATTTTCAGCTTTAAAAGCGGTTGGCTGCTTTACTCGCCTCTGCTGGTGCTAGCGCTGGCCGGGTTTGGCAACCTGCGGCTACAGGAGCCAGCGGCATTCTACCCGCTGCTGGTGTTTATAATCTCATTCACCTACGTGGCGTTTGCCTGGAACGAGTGGCTCTACGGCGGCTCGTTGGGACAGCGGGCAATGGTGCAAACCTACGCCGTGCTGGCCTGGCCTCTGGCGGCAACTTGGCGCGGGCTGTTGGCCTGGTGGCCGCGCCGCGCCGGGGTACTGGCGCTCGTGGCAGGCCTGGCCCTGCTGGCCGGCTACTACAACCTCTGGCTCACCTATCAGGGACACCGGGGCGGACTGCTGGCCGTCGGGCAGATGAACCGGGCTTACTGGTGGCGAGTGCTGGGCCGCTTCGACGTGCCGGCCGAAGCCCGCCTGCTGCTCGATACTAACTACAGCTTCACCGGCACTCAACGCAATCCGCGGCTGCTCTGGCAGCAGCATTTTGAGGCGCCGGCCAGCCCCGGCGGCGCGGCCTGCGGGCCGCAGGCGCTGCAAGGGCAGTGCTCACTGCTGGTTGACGCCGCCCACCCCAGCAGCGCCGAGTACCGCATTGCGGCGCGGCCGGGGCAGTTTCGCTGGCTGGAAGCCCGCGCCTTGGCCCGAACCAGCGCCCCCGAGTTCGTGGAGGGCCAAATGACACAATTCGTGGTGCGCTTTGGGCTGGGCGGGCGCGTGGTGCGCGAGCGCACGGTGCAGTTTCAGCGGGTGCTAGCACCGGGTGAGGCGCGGGAGTTATGCTTTTTCTTCAAGGCGCCGCGCGAGGAATTCGACCACGTGACGGTAGTATTCCTGCACCACGGCCACGCCGCCATGCAGTTCGATGAGGCCCGGCTCATGGCGTTTGACGAGTAGTGGTGGGACGGCTGGGAGGAGCTGAAAAGCTAGGAACTGTTTTCGTTCGCGGGCCGCAGCGAGAAACTCTTCATATCAATCCTCTGGCTTTAAATTCCAAGTACTTGTTAATGGTGTTCGCCGTCAAATCCTTGGGCGGCGTGAGCAGCGAGTAGATGCCGTAGCGCTGCAACTCGAGCACAATTTGCCGCTTTTCCTGCGCAAATTTCTCGGCGATGGTCTGGTTGTATACGTCCTCGGTGGTCAGCGCCGGCACATCAAGAAAGGCCCGCAGCTCGGTGTTCTCGAAAAACACTACGAGCAGCAGGTGGTCTTTGGCCAGCCCGCGCAGGTAGGGCAGCTGGCGGTGCATGCCCTGCAGGGTTTCAAAATTGGTGAATAGCAGCAGCAGGCTGCGCTGGCGGATTTTGCCGCGCACGGCCGCGTAAAGCAGCTCAAAATCCGTTTCGAGGTAGCGGGTTTTCTGGCGGTAAAGCACTTCCAGCAACTTGAGCAGGTGGCCGGGCCGGCGGTCGGCGGCCACGGCGGCGCCGGGGCGGTTGCTGAAGGTGAGCAGGCCGGCCTTGTCGTGCTTGAGCAGGGCAATGTTGCTGACGACGAGCGTGGCATTGATGGCGTAATCGAGCAAGCTCAGGCCCTCGAACGGCATGCGCATGACCCGGCCCTTGTCAATCAGGCAGTACACCTGCTGGGCGCGCTCGTCCTGGAAGTGGTTGACGACCAGCGTGTCGGTGGCGCCGGGGGCGCTGCGGCGGGCCGTGGCCTTCCAGTTGATGGCGCGCGGGTCGTCGCCGGGCACGTAGGGCCGGATTTGCTCGAACTCCAGGCTTTGCCCCACTCGCCGGATGCGCTTGACGCCCACCTCGGTGAGGCGGTTGCTGATGGCCAGCAGCTCGTACTGCCGCATCTGCAGAAACGACGGATACACCGGCACCACCCGGCCCTCCGGCCCGAACCGGAAGCGCCGCCGCGCCAGCCCCAGCGGCGAGGCCACGTACACGTTCAGGGCCCCAAACTCGTACTCGCCGCGCTTCACCGGCCGCAATTGGTACTGAATAATGCGCGTCTCGCCGGCCTTGACGCTGGTTTCAAACAGCACGTCGCGGCGCTGAAACTGGTGCGGAATCTCGTCAATGGTTTCGGTCTGAATGGCGAAGCGGTAGCGGTTTTCGAGGTAAATCTGCACATCGTTGTCCGAGCCGTTGGCCAGCTTGTCGCCCAGCGCCCGCCGCCCGAACACGTGCCCGCCGCCCAGGTACAGCAAGGCCGCGTCCAGCAGGGTCAGGGCCAGCAGCAGGCCCAGCAAAATGTACATACTCCCCAGCACCCAGGGCAGGAAAAACGCCACCGTAAAACCCAGGACGAGGGCGCCGAGGACGAAAAAAAAGCGCGGGGTGAGGAAGAGAGTCAATTAAAAATTATGAATTAAAAATTAAAAATGACCTTTGTCTCTAGTCTTGTTCTTGTGGGCGCCGGGCGGAAAGGATAATGGCAGCCAGAATGCGTTTCAATTCTTCTGCATCATTCAGCAATGATTCAGCTAGTTTGGGTTCCAGGCAGTCAGTATCGCGCATCAAGCGCAGCCAATAGTGAGCCTCCCGCGCTTCTTTGTAGGCAATGCTGCACTTAGCTGAAAAATCACGGCGTGAAAATCCGCCCACGGCCTCCTCTACGTTAGCTCCAATAGACGTACCGCATCGCAAAATCTGGTCAGCCAGCGAACGTGGCTGCTTTGTTTTCAACAGCAACTTGTAGAGCATGACCGCCCGCTTGGAAAACGCATAGCTCTTAATCAGAATCACGTTTTCCTCCTTCATATCACAAGGCCATTTTTAATTTTTAATTCATAATTTTTAATTAAGCTCACCGCGGCACCTCAATCTGGCTGATAATACCCTTTACCACCTCATCGGGCGTGCCGCCTTCCATCTCGCGCTCGGGCGTGAGCATGATGCGGTGGCGCAGCACGCTGGGAGCCAGAAACTGCACGTCTTCGGGCGTCACGAAGTCGCGCCCGCGCAGGGCGGCCAGGGCTTTGGCACCATTCAGCAGGGCCAGCGAGGCGCGGGGCGAGGCGCCCAGATACAGGGACTTGTGCGCCCGCGTCTGGCCCACGAGCTGGGCGATGTAGTCGAGCAGCCGGGGCTCGACGCGCTGCTCCCGCACCTGCTGGCGCAGGGCAGCCAAATCGGAGGCCGTGAGCACGGGCTGCACGGTTTCTAGATTGGTGCTGCCGCGGCCGGCGTGGTGGCCCTGCAGAATTTGTACTTCCTCGCTCAAGCTGGGGTAGCCCACGTTGAGCTTGAACAGGAACCGGTCGAGCTGGGCCTCGGGCAGGCGGTAGGTGCCTTCCTGCTCGATGGGGTTCTGGGTGGCCAGCACCAGAAAGGGCTCGGCCATGCGGAAGGTGCGGCCGTCCTGCGTCACCTGCCGCTCCTCCATTACCTCAAACAGGGCCGATTGGGTTTTGGCCGGGGCGCGGTTTATTTCATCAATCAGCACCACCGAGGCAAACACCGGCCCGGGCCGGAACTCGAACTCGCCGGAGCTTTGCCGGAACACTGAGGTGCCGAGCACGTCGGCCGGCATCAGGTCGGGCGTGAACTGCACCCGGCTAAACGGCACGGCCAGGGTGCGAGCCAGCAGCTTGGCGGTGAGGGTTTTGGCCACGCCCGGCACGCCTTCCAGCAGCACGTGGCCGTCGGCCAGCAGGGCCGTGAGCAAGAGCTCCAGCAAGTCGGCCTGTCCCACGATGACCTTGCCAATTTCCTGGCGCACCTGGGCCACCTGGGCCGTGAGGCGGGCAAAATCGGTGCGCGGCCCGAAGCCCGCCGGGTCAGTCCCGCCGGCGGGGCGGGCCCCAGCAGGGGGTAGGTCCGCTTCGGCCGCGGGGACGGCGGAGCCAGCAGGGGGGGCAGCGGCAGCGGCGGGAACTGGCATCGGTGCCGCCGATGGGTCCGGGACGGAAGAGGCCGGCGTGGCGGCGGAAAGCAGGTGGTCGTTATCCATGAACAAAGCCGCCGGGGCGGTCAGCTGACAAATTCGGGACGGAGGAGAGAAAGAGAAAGTCGAGAATTAGGGCGAAAAAAGGCCTCTGTGGTGGCAGAAAGCGGCTTTATCGGAATTGTGCAATTAGTTGAAAACGCTG
>CAXUEM010000137.1:5919-7874 GCA_964249885.1 uncultured Hymenobacter sp.
TGCTGACCGTGCTCGACCAGCAGGAGGGCGCGGTGCGGGCGAAGTTTACCAGGCGCAGCAGCTCGTCCACGCGCGGCCGGGGCAGGCCGGCTTTCTGGGCCAGCCGCTCGCGGAAGGCTTCGTCGCTGAAATTGGGGTTGGGCTCCTGGAAGCGGGTGCGCAGGTAGTCTTGGAACAGGCCGACCTTTTTCTCGGCAATAAGCGCATGGCTGCGGCCCTGCTGGTAGAGCCCGGCCACGGTGCGGGTGAAGAGCAGCGTGGTATTCGGCAGGGGCCTGATGGTGGGAATGATGCGCTGCCGGCGCCGGGCGGCCACCAGCACCAGCAGCAGGCCGCTCGCCAGGGCCAAGTAGAAGGCGATGCGCAGGGCATCGTGGGCCAGCAGCACCCGCAGCAGGGACTGCTCCCGCTGCGGGCCGGTTTTCTCGTACTCATCCCACCAAGCCGGGCGCGGCGGCAGATACGACAAGGCGCCCGCCGCAAAGCCTGTAGTGTGGGGCTGCAGCAGATAGTAGTTTGTGAAGGCCACCGGCACCGAGCACACGTAAAAGTGGCCGCGCCCGTGCCCGAGGCGCACCAGCACCGCCCGGCCCTGCGCATCGGTGGCCAGCGTGGCGGCCGGGCGGCCAGGCGCCACGGTGAGGCGGTAGCGGGCCCGGGCGCCCGGCAGGCGGTAGGCCGGTTTGCGCAGGGCGGGGTGAGTGAAGCGCAGGCTCACCGAGTCCAGGGCGGCGGCCCGGGCCGAGTCCAGCCGGGGCAGGCCCAGGTCGATGGCCCGGCTGCGGAAGCCGAGCGAATCAGTGAGGGCGCGGCCGCCGAAGTCCTCGGCGGCCATGAACACGTCGTGGCCCTGGGCCACGTAGCGCAGCAGGGCGTGCACATCGGGCGTCGCCAGCCGGATGTCGGAGTCAATGAATAGGTAGTTGGCGCGGGCCGGCAGCAGTTCAATGTCGCGGGTGCCGGGCGTCTTCCCTGACTCAGATGCGGACTCGTCCTCAGCCTCATCCTCCCCTCCGGGTACTGGCGCGCCCGCCCGGCTGTCGTCCTCGGGCTGGCTGGCGATGCCGGTGAGCTGATTGAACGCCGCTACGCGCACCACCCGCACGGAGTCGGTGCCGAGCAGGCGCGGCAGCTGGTCGTAGAGCGCGTAGGTGCCGAAGGGGATTTTGTCTTCGCTCAGGTAGGTAGGTCGCCAGTCCACGGGCCGGGGCCGGTAGTATTCCAGCGCCACAAAAGCCCCGAACAAGCTCAGCAAACCCAGCACATACCAGCGGAGAGTCGTCATGCGGAAGGAGGGTACTGAGAAACTGGGTTAGGGAAGGTGAAATTGGGCGCAGCGTCCGTCGGGCCGGGCTTTCAGCGCGCTGCGTACTGCGCGCCCAGCGTCTGCTGAAAGGCCTGCTGGCCGGCGCGGGCCTGCTGGTAGAGCCCGGCGGGCAGGGGCAACTCGCCGTACCAGACGTACTCAAACTGCCGCGTGAGCTCCCGAAACGCCGGGCGCAGCGCCTCGCCGGGCAGCTCGGCGAGGTAGGCGTGGTTGGTTTTGTCGGGCTGCCAGCGAATGAGGCTGCGGTCGGACAGCTGCTTGAGCAGCTGCAGATACCCCAGGCGCAGGGCCAGGCGGTAGTTGGCGGCCGCCTCGGCGTCGGCCAGCCGGGTCTGGAAATCCACTTCGTGGATGTTCTCGTCCAGCGTGTCGTAGGGTAGCGGGACGGCGCGCGCCGAGCGGCCAAAGGCGCTGGTGAACTCTACCTGCAGCAGCTTGAGCACGATGAACACCCCGGCCGCCACAAACAGGCCATAAAACACCCAGCGCCAGAAGCCCTGGTAGCTGCGCCCGGCCAGCCACTCGCGCAGCAGCTGCCCCACCCGGCGCCAAAACAGGTCCCAGGCGCTGGGCGCCACCGGCGGGGCCTCGACGTAGCTGAACTCGCGCTGGGCGGCCAGCGCCGGGG
>CAXUEM010000138.1:0-3845 GCA_964249885.1 uncultured Hymenobacter sp.
GCATGGGCTCGCGGCTCGGCGGCCTGTTCGGCGGGCGCTAAACCGGCTGGCAGCTTTAAGCTGACTAGCTATGCAATGCAACCAAAAAAGGCTCCTTCTACGAGGAGCCTTTTTTGGTTGCCAGCAGGGGGTATAAGTGGCGGGCGAAGCCGCTGCCCCGGCTGGTGAGGTCAGGTGCGACCAGCGGCCGCCGGGGGCAGTGCCGCGCTGGCGAATTCGCCGCCCTGCTGCTCCACTACTTCCAGCAGCCGGAAATTCAGTTGCTCCTTCACATCGAGGTATTCGTCGTAGCTGCTCGTATCCACGAAATACTCCACCGTGACTTCCTTGCCGGCCGGCGTGAGGGCGTTGAATTTAAGCTGCACGTCCAGGCTGATTTTCTCGTGCGCCCGGATGGCCGCCTCGCCGCCCTCAATGATGCCGCGCAGCTGCTCGGAGGTGGTGCCGTGCGAGAGAATCAGCGTGAAGCCCACCCGGCGCGCGGTGCGCAGCGAGAGGTTGTCTAGGGGCTTGTCTATCATGCTTTTGTTGGGCACGGTGAGGTAGCTTTTCTCGGCCGTGCGCAGGCGGGTGCTGCGAAAGCCTATTTTCTCCACCGTGCCGTTCACCTCGCCGGCCTTCACTAGGTCGCCGACGGCAAAAGGCCGGTCGAGGAAGATGGTGAACGAGGCAATCAAATTTTCCAGGCTCTCTTTGGCGGCAAATGCCACGGCCAGCCCGCCTATGCCCAAGCCGCCAATCAGGGCCGTGATGTTGGCGTGAAAAATCTGGTCGAGCACCACCAGAAAGCCCAGCACGATGATGAGCACCTTGAGCAGGTCTTTGGCGAAGGGCAAAAACTGGTAGTTAATGGGTGCTCCGCTCGCGGCCGCGTGCAGCTCGGTGCGGCGGCGCACCACCAGCAAGGCAAAATCAATCAGCCGCAGCAGCACCCACACGATGCTCACAATCAGGCCCAGCGAGAAGCCGCGCAGCAGCAGCTTCAGGCCCAGCGGCTCGAAGCCCACCGGGCTGCCCGGCGGCAGCGGGTAGCGCAGCATGCCCGAGGCTACGTAGAGCGTAAGCAAGAGCACAATCACCGACAGCGGCCGAATCAGCAGCTCATTCAGCTCGGTTTCCGTCACGCCCACCGTATGCTTTTTGATGAGCCGAAACAAGACCTTGCTCAGCAGCCGCGAGAGCAGCCGCCGCAGCGCCGCGCCCAGCAGCACCACCACGGCCACCCAGACGTACTGAATCAGCTGATTGCCAAATAGCTCGTGGTCAAGGAAGGGAGGCAGACGCATTCTGTTTGAGGGTTAAAGGTGAAATGAGCGCGTCATGCTTTCTACACCAACTCCCGCAGGGCCATTTCAAAGGAGCGCTGGGCCAGGCCGGTCGTGGCCGGAAAGTCCTGCCGGGTGCGCTCCAGGGCCGCGCCGATGATGCGGGACGTGTCGGCGAAAATGGCCTGGTCGGTGATTTCGGCGCCGGTTTCCATCAGGTAGGCGAAGACGCGGGCCATGCCGCAGTTGGCAATGAAGTCCGGGATGACGGCCACGTGCTCGTCGGCGAACTCGCCGGTGGGGCCGAAGAATATTTCCGGGTCGGCAAACGGCACGTTGGCCCCGCAGCTGATAACCCGCAGGTTGCCGGCCAGCAGCTGCTCGACCTGCGCCCGCGCCACCAGCCGCGAGGCCGCGGCGGGAATGAAAATCTCGGCCCCGCAGGACCAGATGCGGGCATTGATTTCAGCAAATGGGAGCAGGTTGTCGGCCGCCAGCTCGTTGCCTTTTCGCTTCAAGAAAAGCGTGCGAATCTCTTCCAGCGAAAATCCTTCCGCATTCAGCAGGCCACCGGCCCTATCAATGATACCCACCACGCGCACGCCCTGCCCAGCCAGGTAGTAGGCCGCCGCCGCACCCACGTTGCCCCAGCCCTGAATGATGGCGCGCTGCCCGGCCAACCGGGTATCCGGTGCCCAGAGGCGGTAGTAGTGGGCCACGGCCTCGGCCACGCCATAGCCGGTGATGAGGTCGGCCACGGTGTATTTGCGGGCCAGGCTGGGCGAGAAAGCGGCGTCCTCAATCACCTTCACCACGCCCTGGCGCAGCTGGCCCAGCTTTTGGATTTTCTGGGGCTCGGTGGCGCGGTAGTGGCCGTTCACGATGCCTTCCTGCGGGTGCCAAAGGCCATACTCCTCCGTAATAGGTATAACTTCATGTATCTCATCTACGTTGAGGTCGCCACCGGTACCGTAGTAGTTTTTCAGAATCGGAAACACGGCCCGGTACCAGCGCTCCAGCACCCCGCGCTTGCGGGGGTCGCGCGGGTCGAAGTTGATGCCCGACTTGGCCCCGCCGATGGCCGGGCCCGAAACCGTAAATTTCACTTCCATTGTCTTGGCCAGACTTTCTACTTCGCGCTTATCCAGCCGCAGCCGCATCCGGGTACCGCCCCCGGCGGCCCCGCCCCGCAACGAGTTTATCACCACCCAGCCCTCGGCTTCGGTTTCGGCGTCTTTCCACTCAAAAATAATTTCCGGACGCTTGTTTTCAAACTGGGCTAGCAGGTCGCGCATGGGCAGCAGGGGGTAAGGGGCAGTGAAAAGCCCAAAGGTAAGACGACCTGCCCCAGGCCCGCCGCGCCACAATTGGCGGGAAATGGTACTTCGGCAGGAACTAACTGGAAACAAAAGAGCTTTGTAAGCGCAATAGATTCAGGCTGCTTTATTTCCATTTACGTCTATCTATTTTTACCTCCCTGCTGGAACCTGTAGATGTTGAGATATTGTAGTACCAGCATTATAGCTCAGCTTCGGTAGGACTACACTTATTTATATTTTCTTTCATTCCCTTCGTACACTCATCCCCCATGAAACCACTTCTCTCGCGCGTTGAGGCGCAACAACTGGACCGCGCGGCGGCCATGCTCAAAGTTCTCTCGCACCCCAAGCGCCTGGCCATTGTCGACCTGCTGGGCAAGATGAAAGGCAAGGACAACCAACTCTCGGTGACCGAAATCTACCAGGCGCTGGACCTGCCCCAGGCCATTGCCTCGCAGCACCTCATCACCCTGAAAGACCGCGGCGTGCTGAAATCCAGCAAAATCGGCACGAAGATTTACTACTCGCTGGCCGTGCCGCAGCTGCTGAAAGTAATTGACACCCTGGAAGACTACTCCGGTAAGCTGTAAGCGTAGCTTATGCCCCAATCCACGAAAAAGGCCGCCCTATGGGGCGGCCTTTTTCGTGGATTGGGGCATCCTTTGCTGCGTTCAAAACGATAAAGCAGGTTTACGCTACCGGCTGCGCCTCGACCGCGAATACCTCGCCCAGTAGCTCGATGAGCTGGTCGGCTTCGTCGCGCTTGCAGGCGGCTTTCAGGTGCAGCACGTGCTGCTTGAGCACCTTTTGCATCAGGGCGCGGGTGGCCTCATCAAGCAGCTTGGCTTCGGCGGGGGTCGCTTTTTTCTGGAAGCGGTCCAGTTCCTGCTGACGTAGGGCTTCGAGGCCGGCCTTCATCTTCTGAATGAGCGGCGACACCATCATTTCCTTCGTCCAGTCGGCCAGGCCGCTGATGCTCTCGGCGATGATGGCCTGCACCTGCGGCACAGCGGCCAGGCGCTGGGCCAGCGCCGCCGAGGCCTTGCTCTGAATGGTGTCGATGTTATAAACCAGCACGCCGGGCACCTGCTCCACGTCGGCGGCCACGCTGCGGGGCACCGAAAGGTCGATGAAGAATTTGTAACTCAGCACGTCGAGGTGGGCCACCAGCTCGGGCGTGAAAAACGGCGTGCTGCGGTTGATGGACGAGATAATGACGTCGGCCTCGCGCAGGGCGGGCAGCAGGCACTCGAAGTCAACG
>CAXUEM010000138.1:3855-7825 GCA_964249885.1 uncultured Hymenobacter sp.
CCCTCGCACTCGGCAGCCAGCTCGTCGGCCCGGCTGCGGGTACGGTTGCAGAGCGTGACGTCGGTGAAGTGCTTGATGCCGGAAAGGTGGCGGCACACGTCGGCCCCGATTTCGCCCAGGCCCACCACCAGCACACGCGGATTGGCTACGTCGGCGGTCAACTCCTCGGCCAGCTCCAGGGCGGCGTAGGAAATGGAGGCGGCGCCGTCGCGGAAAGAAGTTTCGGTCTGAACGCGCTTATTAGTAAAGAAAATAGTGTGCAGCAGGCGGTGCAGGAAAGGGCCGGCCGCGTCGGCGTCGGCCGCCCACTGGTATGCCGTTTTCACCTGGTTGGCAATCTGCAGGTCGCCCACTACCTGCGCGTCGAGGCCCATAGATACTTCGAACAGGTGCTGCACGGCCTCGTCGGCGCCGCTGAGCACGTCGAAGTAAGACGCAAACAGGGCCACGTCGGGGCGGCCTTTGAGCTGGCCTAGGGCCAGGATAATATCAACGCTATGGTCCTGCTCGGCGGCGTAATACACCTCGGTGCGGTTGCAGGTGCTTAGCACTAGCAGGTCCGACAAGCCCAGCTCGTGGTGCAGCGTGTGCAAAAACAGGCGGCAGGCAGTTTCGTCCAGGGCCAGCAGCTCGCGGATAGCGAGCGGGGCTTTTTTAAACGAGAGACTAACGGCCTTGAACGGGTGGGACATACAAAAACCGGCGCCGGGCCGGCCGACAAAATTACGGCACGATTCGTAAGAAAAGAAACAGGCGCCGGGCAGCTGTAGTTTCGAGGATTCAAACGTACTGCGTAAATAAACGCGGTGTTGGCCGTTTAGGTCCGGCTGCGGGCTGCCGCCGCCCAACCAGCGTCTCCGCCGGCCGAATGACGACCGGCGGTGCCCTTGCCAGCCGGGGGTAGTCCTGCCTTTATCCTATTTATGAGTCCGATTTACGACCAGAAAACCCAGCTCAAACTGCTTATCGTGGTGCTCTCGCTGCTGATTGCCGGCGCCACGGTGATATACACCAACTGGCTGGTGCGCCAGGTGGCCGAGCGCGAAAAGCAGCAGATTGACCTCTACGCCCGCACCCAGCGCTACATCATCAACACCGAGGAAACCACCAATCTGGTGTTTTTGCAGGAGCAGATTATCGAGGCCAACAAGACCATCCCGGTCATGTTTACCGACGAGATGGGCAACGTGCTGGATACCAAGAATCTGAGTGGTTTCCGGGGCCTGTCGGCGGCCGACTCGGCGGCGCGCATCAAGCAGGAGCTGCAGCGCATGCGGGCCCAGCACCCGCCCATTGTGGTGGAGTTTGCGGCCGGGCAGCGCAACTACATCTACTACAAAGACTCGGCCCTGTTGGAGCAGCTGCGTACCTACCCGCTGGTGCAGCTCATCGTGATTGGCTGCCTGGGCGTGCTGGCCTACTTCGCGTTCAGCTACTCGCGACGCTCCGAGCAAAACCGTGTGTGGGTGGGTTTGGCCAAGGAAACGGCCCACCAGCTGGGCACCCCACTTAGCTCGTTGGTGGGCTGGCAGGCCTACCTACGCGAGTCGGAGCGGTTCCGCGACGAGCCCATCGTGGAGGAGCTGGGCAAGGACATCCGGCGGCTGGAAATCATTACCGAGCGGTTCAGCAACATCGGCTCGGTGCCGGTGCTGAAGGATGAAAACCTGCTGCAGACCACCAAAAACGCCATCGAGTACCTCCAGAGCCGGGTGTCGAAGAAGGTCACGTTCCGCATCGAATCGGATTTGCCCGCCGACACGCCCGCCCAGCTCAACGTGCCACTGTTCGACTGGGTGGTGGAGAACATCTGCAAAAACGCCGTCGATGCCATGGATGGCCGCGGCTCTATCACGCTGCACCTGCGCCGCGTGCGCACCCGCCGCAGCTGGTACCTGCGCAAGCGCCCGGCCCGGCAGGTGGCCATCGACATTACGGATACCGGCAAAGGCATCCCGAAAAACAAGCTCCAGCAGGTGTTTGCGCCCGGCTACACCACCAAAAAGCGCGGCTGGGGCCTGGGCCTGGCCCTGGCCAAGCGCATCATCGAAAACTACCACGCCGGCCTGCTCTTCGTGAAATGGAGCGAAGTAGGCCGCGGCACCACGTTTAGGCTGGTGCTCAATCAATAAGCCATTAGAACGTCATGCCTCATCTTGCGTCCACGCAGGGAAGCATCTCTACTTCGCAAGTAATCAATGGCAACCAACGATTGATTTACTTACACGGTAGAGATGCTTCCCTGCGTTCAGCATGACGTTCTATTTTATAATTACCTATTCGTGATTTCCACGTAGGCCTGGCCCGTCACGGGTTTGCCGTGGTGCGTGCCGCTGACCCGGCACATGCCTTCCCAGTAGCTGAGGCGGAAGAGCTTGAATACTTTCAGGTTCAGTTCCTGCTGGGGCACCAGCGGCGTGATGGTCAGGTCGTAACCCCGGCTGGGCACCTGCACGCGCCAGGTGGCGGGGTATTTTTTCTGGGACGTGGTGCTGGTCCAGTAGGTGAGGGGTTCGAGCTTGAAGTCGGCCTCGCTGAGGTGCTGGTTTTCGCCCTGCGGGCCATTGTGAGTGCCGCCGGCGATGTGCTGGCCGGTTTTGGTTTGGTGCACGGTGTAGAGCATAAGCTCCTCGCGCGGTGCATCGAGCTGGATGCTGAGCCAGTCCCAGGCCACGTCTTTCTTGTTCACGCCGCCGCAGTTCCACTGCCGGTCGTACCATAGCTCGCCGCTCACCTCGTGCCGCTTACCCGCCACCTCGATGGTGCCGGTGGTGGCCAGCCGGGGGTAGGAGTAGTAGCCGGCCTGCGCCACGGGGCCGTACTGCTCGTAGCCGGTGCCGCCGCCGTGCAACAGCACCGGCTTGGTAGGCGTGGTGGTCAGGTCGATGGCCTGGCCCGGCCCATTGGCCATGCGCGCCTGGAAGCGGTACACCCCCTGCTGGCCGCTCAAAGTCCAGGTCTGGGGCGTTTTGGTGCCGGGCCGGCCGATGGTTTCCGTCAGGTTCAGGGGCAGGGTGGCGGGCAGCTCGGCGGGCAGCTTGCCCAGGTCGTAGTCGTAGTAAAACTGCTGGGTTTGCGGGTCGGTCAGGGCGAAGTGGGCCATCTGGTAGTCCTGCTTGTCGGTGGGGTTGAAGTGGAAAAACACGTACTCCACGCCGAAGGTCTGGCCGGTTTTTACGTCTTTCAGATGGCCGGTCACGTACCACCATTCCAGCGAGTTTTTGGGGTGCGGCGCTTCTTCCTGCGGCAGTTTGGCCTGGCCGGGAAATACGTCGTTCTTGGTCGTGGGCTTGAGCGGAATGCAGGCCGAAGCCAGGAGCAGCAGCAGCGCGGGCAGCAGGGTTTTCATACCCTGAGATAAGAATTTGGGAGCGGGAAAGGTTTGGCGAAACAATGCCCTCAATCTCGGCGGAAAGGGCGTGCCAGCCACTGAAAAAAGCTGCGCAAAGGCCGGGCCGGTGGAGGCGTGTATTGGATTATGCTACCCGGCAGGGGCATCATACCCATGATAATAGCCTGCCGCTGCGGCTGGTCCAAGCCGATAACATTCACCTCGGGGGTTGCCTGTAGGTTGATTGTCAGTGCCCCGGCCATTTCGGCCGCTGCCGAAATGGAGACAAATTTAGATTGATAGCCGAACAGATGCACCACTACCCCACTCCCGGAAGCAAAGTAGCCCTGGCCGAGTCATAAACCACTCCCCGAACCAGCCGGCCCGGCCCCGCTGGCGGCCCCGGCTTTCGGCCCGACGGACGGATGTGCCGCTGGGGCGGAACCTGTGCCCTGCTGGCGGGCGCTTCCCCTTCCCGTAGCCCCCAAACTACCGCGGCGGCGGCCAACCACTTGCGCCACTGAACGCTGCGGGCCGCGGCCGGAGTGGCTGGCGCTAACGGCCGCCCTAGCTGCTCCACGCGGAAGCGGCCACAGGTGCTTTCGCCCGCCGCGCGCCTCAACAGCGCCAGAATCTCGG
>CAXUEM010000139.1:0-7806 GCA_964249885.1 uncultured Hymenobacter sp.
CCTCCTCCCCGGCCGGCCCCATCCTGCCCGCCCCGGCGGCCGCCGCCTCGCGTGACTCGCTGGCCTACGGCTACTACGCCCAGACCCTGGGCCTGAAGCTGGAGCACACCGAAAATAAGAGCCTGCTGCAACCCGTCATTGACTGGGTGGGCACGCCCTACCAGTACGGAGCGGCCTCGCGCCGGGGCACCGACTGCTCGGGCTTCGTGACGCGGGTGTTCCAGCAGGTGTACGGCATTACGCTGCAACGCTCGTCGCGCTCCATGTTCTCGCGGGTGCAGCGGGTGCCGAAGTCGGCCATGCAGCCCGGCGACTTGGTGTTCTTCAAGCACCGCGGCGGCGCCATCTACCACGTGGGCATTTACCTCAAGAACGGCAAGTTCGCTCACTCCGCCACCAACGGCGGCGTGATGGTCAGCTCCCTGAGCCAGCCCTACTACCAGCGCAACTTCTACGCCGCCGGCCGCATGAGCGCCGTGGAAGCAGCCAATGCTGCCGCCGCTGGCGCCGAGGTCCAGCTGGCCACCAGCGTGGCCGGCCGCTAGGCTCATCCTTGCTTTTGCTTTTGCTCTTATAGCCCCGCCCTGCTCGTCAGGGCGGGGCTTTTGTGGGCTTGTCCTCCTACCCCTGCTGGCTTGCCAAAACGGGAAACTAACCCGGTATTTACGCCGTGGTTTATTAGAAGTCAGCACCAACCCGGGCCCGGGAAATACAGTATAGAAAGACGAGCGGCCCGGCCGCGCTTTCTACCTACTTTCTTCTTTCCTATATGGACCCCCGCACCCCCACCGGCAACGACGTTGCCGCTTCCGCCATTTTCAAGAAATTCCTCGGCAAAGCCGAAGCCTACATTCAGCAGCCCACCCGCCTCAAGCATCTGCTGACTGACGCCTATCAGAAAGCCAGCGAGAAGAACGAGGTCGGCTCGCTGGCTCACGAGGCTTGGACGACCATGCAGAGCCTGTTCCGACTCGTGAAGGCGGCGGCTTCGGGCGAGTACACGGGCATTCCCGGCACCACCATCGCGGCGGCTGTGGCCGTGCTCATCTATTTCCTGAGCCCCATCGACCTGATTCCCGATTTCATTCCCGTGCTGGGCTTGCTCGATGACGTGGCCCTGGTGGCCTGGTTCTCGACCACCATCAAACACGAGTTGGAGAGATTTGCCGACTGGGAGCACAGCGGCGCCGCGCTGGCCCAGGAGCACGCCGTAACCGGCGCCTACGTGGCGACCGACAAGGAAACCCAAGCCTCGCCGGCTGCGGCCCAGGCTACGGCCACGGCTTCGGCAGGCAATGCCGCCAAGCACCGGGCCGACGCCCTGGACGAACAGGCCCAGGCCGCCCCCGATGCCGACGAAATGACCCGCGACAACAAGAGCGGCGGCACTACGGCCCTTTCCCAGGACCGCGCCCAGCCCGCCCGGGAGTCGGCTAAAACGCACGGCACGGTCGACCTGCCCTCGGCTCCGGCCCTGAGCGGGCAGTCGGCCACGGATGCCGGCCTGGGCTCGCCCAGCAGCAGCACTACCACCCCAGTGCACGAGCAGGGTGCCGACATGAAGCCCACGCCCGGCCTTTCGCACGGCGACAACCCGATGAACACCAGCGGCAGTCGCGAAGGCGGCCGCACCGCGGGTATGGACGCCGGCGGCAACGTGCGGTGAGTCAGTTAAGAGTTGACAGTTAAGAGTTAAAAGCTAAAAACCCTGGCTACCGCAATGGTAGCCAGGGTTTTTAGCTTTTAACTCTTAACTCCTTTTTACGCCGCGTGGGCCGTCACGTAGCGCACGAAGTCGCCGACGGTGTAAAAAGGCACCTCATCGGGCACGGTGATGTGGAAGCTGCGCTCCAGCTCCAGAATGATGTCCACGACATCGACCGTGTCGAAGCGCAGGTCGCGGCTGAGGCTGCTGCTCACGCGCAGGCGGGAGGCGCGGATGGCCTTGCGCTTGCTGATGATGCGCAGCACCTGCTGCTTGATGGCAGCGGACGAAGGCGCGTGGGCGGTACCCTCCGGGGCAGGCCCTTCAAGGTGGGCCCCAGCAGGGGTTGTTAACGTAGCGGTGGTGGAGGATATGTACATCTTAGCAGAAAAAAGGCGAGTGTAGCGGCGCGAAAGCCGGCGAGAAAACGCGGGCGGGGCTTCCAACGAAAGGCTGCGCCCGGATTGTATGAATGGTGGTCAGATAATCAGGAAGCTGATTTGATTAAGAACTGAGACGTTAGACAGGAGACATTAGAATTGCTCGGGAGAAGTATTCAGGCCTACCCCCTGCTGGCTCGGGCTGGCGCCAGCTTTCTCCTGGCTCAGGTCTAACGTCTCAGGTCTTAGTAATCAAGCCAGCACCGGCGGCGTGGCGGCGCGCACTTCCTCAGAGTCCACGACTACATCTTTGGTTGCAATGTGGTCGGGGTCGTAGCCCTTTATTTTGGCTTTGAGCGTCTCGCTCAGCAGATACATTACCGGCACGACCACCAGGGTTACCAGCGTGGCGAAGCTCAGGCCGAAAATGATGGTCCAGGCCAGCGGGCCCCAGAACGTGACCGACTCGCCGCCGATGAAGAAGTGCGGATTGCCGGAGGCGAACAGCTCGTAGAAGTCCACGTTCAGGCCGATGGCCAGCGGGATAAGGCCCAGGATGGCGGCCGTGGCCGTGAGAATCACCGGATTTAGGCGGGTGCGGCCGGCCAGCACGATGGCCTCGCGCAGGCCCATGCCCTGGGCGCGCAGCATGTCGGTGAATTCGACCAGCAGAATGCCGTTTTTAACCACGATGCCGGCCAGCGCGATGATGCCCACGCCGGTCATCACGATGCTGATGTTCATGCCCGTAATGGCCAAGCCCAGGAGCACTCCGATGATAGAGAATATCACCTCGGAGAGAATGATGAGCGGCTTGCTGAACGAGTTGAACTGCGTAACCAGAATCAGGAAGATGAGGCCCAGCGAGAGGGCGCCAGCCAGGGGCAGGAAGTCGGACGTCTCTTTCTGGCCTTCCTCGGCGCCGCCCATCTTGATTTCGTAGCCCGGCGGCGTGGGGAAGGCTTTCAGCGCCTGCCGGATGTTGGCCACCACGTCGGGGCCGGTGAAGCCGTTGAGCACGTTCGAACTGATGGTGATGACGCGCTTGACGTCCTTGCGCTTGATGCCGCCGTAGGTCGTGCCGTAGGTGACATCGGCCACGGCGGAAATCGGCACCTGCCGCACCTGGCCCGTGGCGTCGCGGAAAGTGAGCGGGGCGTTCACGATGGCGTCCACGTCGTCGCGGTAGGGCTTGGCGTAGCGCACCTGAATCGGGTAGTCGTCGTCGGCAGTTTTGAATTTGCTGGCCTCGGAGCCGTAGATGGCCGTGCGCACTTCCAGGCCAATCTGGCCCGTGCTGATGCCCTCGCGGTTGGCGCGGGTGCGGTCGATGTTGACGGCGATTTCGGGGTTGCGGTCTTCCAGGTTCGAGCGCAGCTGCTCGACCCCGCCGATTTTAAGCGAATCGATGTAGCGGGTGACTTTCTTCGAGAGCTTGGCCAGCTGCACATAGTCGTCGCCGGCAATCTCGATGGCAATTTCCTTGCCCTGGGGCGGACCGGCCGCTTCCTGGTCCACCGATACCTCGGCGCCGGGAATGCCCTTCACGACCTCGCGGATTTTATCCATGTACGTGGCCGTGGCCGGACCGGTGCGCTCACTGAACTCCTTGAAGGCCACGCCCACCTTGCCCAGATGCGACGACGACACGCCCGGCGCGCCGCCCTCGGTGCCGTCGGTCGCGCCGATGGCCACGTTCGAGAGCACCGACTCCACGTCGGGGTTGTTCTGCCCGATAACGCCGTAGATGCGCTTCTCCAGCACTTTCGTCACCGAGTCCGTCACATCAACCCGCGTGCCGACCGGCATTTTCAGGTAGGTGTAGATGAACTTCGGGTCGCCCTTCGGGAAGAAGGCCACTTTGGGCTTGCGGATGCCCACGGCCACAATCGACAGCACGAACAACCCCACCAAGCCCAGCATAATCAGGCCCTGCCGCCACAGCGTGCCGCCCACCGCCACCCGCACCAAACTGGCGTAGGCGTTCTGGAAGCGCGGCAAGGCGCGGGTCTGGAACCAGGCTATCATGCGCACGAACACGAACTTGTCGAGAAAGCAAAACAGGATGACGGTGAGCGTGAGGTTGCCCACGAACGGCGAGCCGCTCACGTAGCCGAGCACCGCCACCAGGGCCAGGCCGCCCATCCACAGCAGAAACTTGCGCGTCAGTTGGGGCTTTTCGCCGCTGTGGTGGTCTTCGCGCTGCATAAAGCTCACGGCAAACACCGGGTTCATGATAAAGGCCACAACCAGCGAGGACATGAGCGTCAGAATCAGGGTCACGGGCAGGTAGTACATGAACGAGCCCACGATGCCGGGCCAGAACAGCAGGGGCACGAACGGCGCCACCGTGGTGAGCGTGCCGGCCAGCACGGGCACGAACACCTCGCCGGCCGCGAATTTGGCCGCCTTGTCGGTGCTCAGCTTGGGGTGCTCGTGCAGCAGGCGGTGGGTGTTTTCGATGACCACGATGGCGTCATCGACCACAATGCCCAGGGCCAGCAGAAAGGCGAAAAGCACAATCATGTTCAGCGAGAAGTCCAGCGTGGGCAGCAGCACGAAGGCCAGAAACATGCTCAGCGGCACCGACAGGCCCACAAACAGGGCGTTGGTGGTACCCATGAAGAACATCAGAATCAGCGTCACGAGCAGAAAGCCGATGATGATGGTGTTAATCAGGTCGTGCAGCGTAACGCGGGTGTCGTTGCTGGTATCGCCGGTGATGGTGATGGTCAGCTCCTTGGGCAGGCTGGCCTTCGACTCTTCCACCAGCACCTTGATTTTATCGGAGGCGTCAATTAGGTTTTCGCCCTGGCGCTTCACCACGTTCAGGCTGATGCTGGGCTTGCCATCGAGGCGGGCAAAGCTTTCGCGCTCCTTGAAGCCGTCTTCCACGGTGGCAATGTCGCCGAGGCGCACGGCCGCGCCGTTGAGGTTCTTCACCTGGATGTCGGCAATGTCGGCGGCGCGCACGTACTGGCCGGCCACGCGCACGGCCCGCTTCTGGTTGCCCACGTCGATGGAGCCGCCCGAAATCGTGACGTTCTCGGAGCCGATGGCGCGCTGGATATCCGTGAAGCCCAGGCGCGAGGCGCGCAGCTTGTTCAGGTCCACGTCCACGTTCACCTGCTGCTCCAGGGCGCCGATGATGTCGACGCGGGTGATTTCGGGCAGGGCCTCAATCTTGTCCTGGAAGTCGTCGGCCAGCTTTTTAAGCTGAGCAGCGGGCAGGTTGCCGGCTAGGTTCACGGTCATGATGGGCAGCTCCGAGAAGTTCACCTCATTCACCGTGGGCGGGGCGGGCAGGTCGTTGGGCAGCTCGTTGGCGGCCTTGTCCACGGCGTCCTTGATGAGCTGCTTGGCGTACTGCACGTCCACGTTGGAGTTGAACTCCACGTCCACGATGCAGTAGTCCTGGTTCGAGGTGGAGTTGATTTTCTTCACCCCGGTTACGCTCTTAATCTCCTTTTCGAGCTGGCGCGTCACCAGGTTTTCAATGTCCGTCGGCGAAGTGCCGGGGTACACCGTGGCCACGATGATGCGCGGAATCACGATGTCGGGAAATTTCTCCTTGCCCAGCTTGATGTAGGCGAAGATGCCCGCAATGCAAAGGATTACGGTGATGATGTAAATGCTGGTCTTATTGTTAATGGACCAACTCGTGGGCCCAAACTCTTTTTCTACGTCCTGCATGTTTTTGAGCTTTAACTGGGTTTGATTTTACTAAGACCGGAGACGTTAGACCGGAGACATTGGAAGTGTTCGGGAGAACTGTCCGGGCTTACCCCCTGCTGGCGCGTGCCAATAAAGGCTGACGCCTGCCATTCTCCTGTCTGCTATCTAACGTCTCAGGCTTAGTAATTCAAGAATAATTTACCCCCTGCTGGCCTGGCCTCCTAGCGGGACGCCGTAGCGGCGGCACTTGCCACTGTCAGCAGCTGCCCGTCGTTCAGATTTTGATACCCGGCCGAAATCACCTGGTCATTAGCCGACAGGCCGCTAGTGACTTCCACCTTGCCGTTGTAGGTGTTGCCGGTTTTGATGATGCGCTTCTGGGCCACGGTCTTGCCCCCCTGCTGGCCGGCCACGTACACGTAGGAGTTCTGCTCGTCTTTCTGCACCAGGTCCACCGGAATGACGGTTGCGTTCTGGCGGTCGTAGTTCTGGATGCGCACGGTGGCTACCATGTTGGGACGCAGGCTGGCGGCGCGGCTGCCGCTTAGGCGCAGCTCCACGGTGAAGGTGCGGCTCGTGGCATTGATGGCGCGGCTCACGGTGCGCACCGTGGCCGGGATTTCCTCGGTGCCCAAGTCCGGGATGTTCACCAGGGCGCGGTCGCCGGCCTTGATGCTGTTGCCGTAGGCCTCGGATACCTCGGCCAGGATTTTGCCGCCCGCCCCGCCGGTCAGCCGCGCGATGGGCGCGCCGGGTGCGGTTACCTCGCCCAGCTTGGGCAGCACCTCGTCCACGGTACCGCTGAACGGCGCCACTACATTATACAGCTCGCGCTGCCGGGCCAGGGTGCCCAGGCTGCGCTGCAGGGACTGGTAGTTGTTTTTGGCGGTCAAATACTGGATTTCGGTGCCAATCTGCTGGTCCCAGAGGCTTTTCTGCTTTTCGTACACCGTGCGGGCCAAATCGAGGCGGGTGCGCAGCTCGGCCACGCTGGCGTCGAGGATGGAGGCATCGACGGTGGCAATTACCTGGCCTTTGCGCACCCGGTCGCCGCGCTGCACGCGCAGGCTGGTGAGAGTGCCGGCGGCGCGGGCGCTGGCCACGGCGTTCTGGTCGAAGTCCACCCGGCCCTGCACGTCGAGGTAGCTCTTGAAGCTCTCGGGCTGCAGCTTCATCACCGACACGGGTGTAGCGTTAAGGGCCGCCTGGTCGGGCGCCGGGCCAGTTTTGGCTTCCAGCTCGGCAATTTTTGCCTGGTTGGCGGCTTGCTGCTGCTTGAGCTCGGCCAGCTCGGCCTTGGGGTCTTTGCTGCCGCCGCAGGAAGCGAGCAGGGCGGCGGTGAGGGCGGATAAGAGAAGAGTTGTGGGGCGCATCTGATTAATCATTGTCATACTGACGAAGAAAGCATCTTATCACGTCGGGTGGAATCTGCTCAAGCGGCGCGGACGTGATAAGGTCCTTCGCTCCGCTCAGAATGACGCGTTGTTATTTGGTTTGGCGCTGCAATTCGCCGGTGGCCTTGTCGCGGTCTACTTTGGCTACCAGCACGTCGTACACGGCGCCGTAGTAGTTGGTTTGGGCGGCGCGCAGCTCGGTTTCGGCCGAAATGACTTCCAGGTTAGAGCCCACGCCGGCGTTGAACTTGACGCGGGTGACGCGGGCCACCTCGGCGGCCAAATCCAGGTTAGCTTTCTGGTTATCGAGCACATCCAGGGCGTTAATGAGCGTGGCGCGGCTCTGGGCATCTTGCAAATCAATGCTCTGGCGCAGGGTTTCGAAGCCCTTCTCGATGGTTTGCTGCGCGATGCGGCCCTGCTGCACCTGGTACTTGCGGCGGAAGCCGTCGAACACCGGGATACTCAAGCTCAGCCCCACGTTGCCGAAGCCAAACCAGTTCTGGTTCAGCTGCCCGGCGCCGTTGCGCGAGTCGGGCCCGCGAAACGCGAACAGCTCGCCGGCCGTGTTGGCGCCGCCGTTGAAGCCGTAGGCGCCGGTGAGCAGCAGGCGCGGATAAGCGGCTGCGCGGCGGTTGCGCAGGTCCAGCCC
>CAXUEM010000140.1:0-7791 GCA_964249885.1 uncultured Hymenobacter sp.
TTATTATTTTAGAGTTAAATAAACTCTAATTAATTTTAATAAAACATCAAATTATTTTTATTTATCAGCATTCTTATAGTTTGATTTAATTATGAATAAAAAGGGCTGCCCAAGTGGGCAGCCCTTTTTGTAAGCAATTCGGGAACTGGACTAGTCCAATACGTCCCAGAAAATTTTCGTGAACTGCGTCACACCCTGTGGTACGTTGGTGCCGTTCGTGCTTGCCTCGGTCTGAGGGTAGAACAGACGGTTTGGCAGACGAGTTACGCCACTGCGCATCGAGATTTTGAACTTCGGCTGGCCTGTACGACGGAAGTCTGCCCAACCTTCAGTACTGGCAACTGTGTTGTTTGCCAGGTACTTCTGATACAGAATTTTCTCGGTCATCGACACAGTGCGAGGGTTCGTGATAGGGCGCAGCGTCGAAGGGGTCAGCGTATTAGCAGTAGAGTATGTTACGGCCTCCTGCTCAGTGCCCTCGCGTACGAAGGTGGTAGGAGCTTCCCATGACACCAAGCCATTGGTAGCGTTATCAGCAATGTACTTCTCGTACTGCGTTACACCGGCTGTAGCCGAAGTAGCGGTAACAGTGGTAGGAGCAGCGGTGGCAGCGCGGTAGGTATGCATAAACGACGCCTTGATGCCGTTCAGGTAGTCCGCCTTCGCGTCGCCAGTCATAAGGCTACGAACTTCGGCTTCCGACTTCGCGAACAAGTGCTCAGCCAGCAGCATGAGGACCGTAGGCTGGTTGGCGCCGCGCAGGAAAGTTCCGCCCTGCAGGAAGCGCGAACCAACAGTAGCCCCGCCAGCAGGGTTAAACTGAGGTGGCTGTGCCTCACCGAGGTTGGTGCCAACGTAGCCAGGAGTGAATTCCGTCGTGCCGGGCTTGTTGCGCTGACCTACCCGGTAGAGCTGCGTGATGCGCGGGTCATTGTTGCGCTCGTACTGCTCAATAATATAGTTGGTTGGAACGATGAAGCTATACGTACTAGTAGCGCGAGTGGAGCCCACTGGGAAACCGTAGATGTTGTAGAAAGGGTTCTGCTGGTTAGAGTTACCAGCGTAGCCAGGCTGCACCTGCACGTCGCGGTCGATGAAGCCATCAGGCTCAGCCTGCAATGCTGTCATCTCGGTCTTGATGTAGGCCTGCAGAGCAGGAACCTCGGCCTGACGTAGCAACACACGCAGACGCAGGCTGTTAGCGAACTGCTTCCAACGAGTCATGCCGGTCGTGCCACCACCGAATACTACGTCTTCAGCACCTACTGGACGGCCCTCTGCTTTAGCCGCATTTATGTCAGCTACTGCGCCTTTCAATTGTACTACGAAATCCTTATAGATGTCTTCCGCCTTGTCATACTTAGGGCCAATGTTGCCAAGTCCCTGAAGAGCCTGCGTGTACGGAATATCACCGTACTGGTCAACCAGCAACTGATAATTGTACACCTTCATGATGCGCGCAATGGCTGCATGATTGGTATAACCCCGGGCCACCCCTTCGGTCTGAATGATATTGTAATCATTCAAGTTATCGTATGTAGTATTAAACAAGCCCTGCTGGTAGTTCGAGCTATAGTTGTAGCTCTGCTCTTCTGCAAAGCCCGATACCGTGCCCGACTTACCCCAATAACCAGCTGCGAAGCTGCTATAGGTGTTGAAGTTTACGTAGTTGGAGGCAGTCGTAACCAAGGCATTGGCCAGGATAGCATCCGGGTTTACCGAAGTTGCAGTGTTGGGGTTTTCGTTGATGTCGAGGAATGACTCGCAACTGGTTGCCGCAGTTGTTAGGGTCACGCCAAGCAAGAGTCTAAAAAGTACTTTCATGAATAAATCTAATTAAAAGGTTACGTTGAGGGTAGCACCGTAGAATTTGGTCGGAGGCGTTTGCAGGAAGCTGTTGATACCAACCGCGTTGCTATTTACAGCTGTGCCGCTGAATTCTGGGTCGGTATAGATGTTCTCCTTGGGTACCCACGTAAAGATATTCCGGCCGAAAAGATTCACGGAAGCACCTTTTACCAAACCGATTTTTGACACGAGGTCAGTTGGGATGGCGTAGCTCAGCGACAACTCGCGGATTTTGAAAAATTTACCCGAAGTCACGTAATTCTCGGCAACGCCACGGTTCCAGGCTGGGGTGTTAGCCCAGAACTCCGAGCCACCAGGGGTCAGACCTGAAGTATTTGGTACGTAGGTAACGCCATCAGGGCCCAGGATAGCCGAGTTCGGATACACAAAGTCTTTGCGGTCGTACTGCGCGCTGCGAGCACCACCGCCCGTGAAATCGAGGTCTTCACCAATCTGGTGGTAAACTACGTAGCCCGTGCGCATCTCAGCTTGTGCAGCCAACGTAATGCCTTTGAAGGTGAAGTTAGTGTTGAAGCCGTAGCGGTACTTGGGCTGGGTGTTACCGAAGATTTTGTTGTCGGTAGCACGCAGAGGGAAGTAACGAACATCACCAGTTGTCGGGTCAGCAGTTGTACCCATTTTCACGCGGCCGTCTTCGGTGCGCTGATAGTAGGTGCCCTGCAGAACCGGGAAAGGCTGGCCGGGGATGGCCACCAGGGTAGCGTTGGCTGTCGAAGCGCCGCTGCCACCCAGGATGAGTTGGGGCAGACCATCGCGCAGCGAAATCACCTTGTTGTTGTTGTAGTTGAAGTTACCACCAACCGTGAAGGTGAAGCCGTTGTCCAGACGTACGGGCGTGATGTTCAGGTCAACTTCCACACCCTTGTTTTCCACTTCACCAGCGTTGAGCAGATAAGAACCGTAACCCGTAGTGGGGGTTAGTGATGTTCTCACCGTCTGGTCCGTGCTGCTCTGCGTGTAGTAAGTAGCTGCGCCAGATACGCGGCGCTTCAGCAAGCTGAATTCAATACCACTTTCAATCGAAACTGTTTCTTCAGGTCCGAGTGAAGGCTGTACCAGTGTACCATCGGCCGAGAAGGATGGAGTTGAGCCAAAAGGGAAGCCACGGCCAGGCGAGAAAGTAGACTGCAGTGCGTAAGCACCGTCAGTAGCATACACACCGGTACCAGTACGGCCACCAAGGTTTACTTGACTCACTTTAGTGATGCCACCACGAACTTTACCGTAGTCAAGGAAAGAATTCTCTTTCAAGGCCGGAATTGCGTTCGTAAACACGAACGAAACATCGACGCCGGGATAGAAGAACTTGCGGTTATCGGGGTCCAATACCGACGTGCCGTCGTATCGGCCCGAACCGTGCAGGTACAGGAAGTCCTTATAGCCCAAGGTTACGTCAGCATAATAGGCTATCAAACGGGCTTGAGCGCGGGCGTTAAAGCCGTCGAGGTTACCGATGCGGTTTTGCAGGTTGAAGTACTCGTCACCTTCAACTGGAACGGCCAGAGCAGTAGAAGCTACGTAGTTGTAGCGGCTGTCCAGCTGCTGTATGTTGTTACCTACGATGGCCTGTACGCTGATATCACCGAACGTCTTGTCGGCGCTGGCGAACAGGTCAGAGTTGGTGCGGGTTAGGGTGCTGGCCAGGTCCTGCACGTAGCCGGCGTAGCTATTAATCTGCTTGGGCGAGTTGGCATCAAGCGAGAACTTGTTCTGCGTGGTCAGGCTCGTCTGGTTGATGTTGGTAGTACCCAAACGGTAGTTCAGACGCAGCCAGTCGGTCACTTTGTAGGCCAGGTCGATGTTGCCCTGCAGCGTATTGCGACGGTCCGTGGTCCGGTTGGCATCGATTACGAAGTAAGGGTTGTAGTAATAAGCGTTGTAGTAGCCGAAGTTTGGCTCCGCAAACTTGTTGTTCCGGTAGTCTTTGTAAGACGTGATAGGTGCCATTACGGTCGTGTTGAACACGTTCCAGTACACTGAGCTCTGCTGGTCGAGGTTAGACGTAATGTTGGCCTTCTGGATAGAGTACGACAGGTTGAAGCCTACATTCAGCTTACCCATTTCGCGCGAGGCGTTGAAACGGAAGCTGTTGCGGTCAAACTTGTCCTTTGGAATGATGCCGTTGTTGCGCAAGTTCTGGTACGAGGTGAAGAACTTGTTCTTGTCGTCACCACCCGAGAACGTTACACCGTTCTGCATCTGGTAGCCAGCATCGAAGAACTTGCGCTTCTCGTCCGGACGAGCCTCGTAGGTCAGCATCTGCACGCTGCCATCTTCCAGCGTCTGGCCAAAGGGTACCATGCGGCCATCAAAGCGGGGGCCATACTGCTGATTTTCAAAGCCTTGGTACTGGTGGTGATAGTCATTATCCACCTCGTTGTTTGGCGCGAAAGGCTCCAAGCCGGAATTGGTGAACCAGTCAGGCGAGCCGGGGCCAAACTTCTCCTGGAAGTCGGGCAGGAAAGAAATAGACTCGAACTGCGAGGTGTGCGAGAAGGTTACCTGGGGCGTGTTGCCGCCTTTCTTGGTAGTAATAATCAAGGCACCGTTCGACGCCTGTGAACCATAGAGTGCAGCGGCGTTTGCACCTTTCAGCACGTCGATAGAAGCAATGTCATCGGGGTTCAGAGCGCCCAAGATGTCGTTCGTGGTGATAACCCCATCTATTACAATCAGGGCTTCGTTGTTACCAGTCAAAGAGCGGGTACCACGCAGTGTTACGCGGGGAGTCGCGTTAACGCCATTATTCAGAGTCTGAATTTGCAGGCCTGATACTTTACCAGCCAAGCCATTGGCAACATTGGTCACACGAGCCTGAGTCAATTCTTTTGAATCCAGCGAAGCAGTGGCATAGCCTACCTGCTGCTGCTGGCGCTGAATACCCAACGCGCCAGTTACCACGACTTCACCTAGTTGCTTAGTGTCGGTCACGAGCGAAATGGTCATGGGACCATCTGCGATGGCTTGGTCAATGCCTGTGTAGCCCACTGAGCTAATGGTGAGAGTGGTGGCCGAAGCGGGCACCGACAGCGAGAATGAGCCGTCAGCATTCGTAGCGCCACCAATCTGAGTACCCTTGACGAGTACGGTAACGCCGGGCAACCCTTCGTTGGTCGACCGGTCGACGACCCGACCGCTGATGGTGCGGTCCTGTGCCACCGCCCGACCAAGGGCAGCGCTCAGCAAGAGGCACATAATCAATAAAAACTTTCTCATATGAGGGGAAGTTGGTGGAAGGAGGAAAATGAAAAAGGTGAGAAAATGATTGTTGCAGGCAATGATAAGGGAAAAATCTGGCTTTGTTTTTAACAATCCCGTTTCTGTTAGCCTCAAAACGTAATATCAGGGTAATACTGTGGCCTGCCCTAAGGTAGTCGTTGAAACAGAAATTTACCTAGGCGCTGTAGGATTAAAAGAGCTTGATGCTGTGGCCTCAGCGTGACATTTCAGGGCCGTGCCGGCTCGCGCCGGCCTAATCCGTAGAGGCATCCCTGAGTCAGCAAGGTTGCATCCGCCCTGAATTTTGCGGCGCTTAAAGTTAGCTCTGCATCAGAAACCCCTTGATGTACTCGTCCAGGTCACCATCCAGCACGTTCTGCACGTCGGTGCGCTCGATGCCGGTACGCAGGTCTTTGATGAGCTTGTAGGGGTGTAGCACGTAGTTGCGAATCTGCGAGCCAAAGTCGATGCGCTTTTTGGTGGCTTCCACTTTGTCGCGCTCGGCGTGGCGCTTGTCCAGCTCGATTTGGTAGAGGCGCGACTTGAGCATGCGCAGGGCGTGTTCCTTGTTCATGAGCTGGCTGCGCTCAATCTGAACGGCGATGATGATGCCCGAGGGCGCGTGGGTGAGGCGCACGGCGGTTTCGACCTTGTTCACGTTCTGTCCGCCCGCGCCGCCGGCCCGGAACGTGTCCCAGGAAATATCGGCCGGGTTGATTTCGATGTTGATAGTATCATCAATCACCGGGTAGGCAAATACCGAGGCAAACGAAGTATGCCGCCGGCCGCTGCTGTCAAACGGCGACATGCGCACGAGGCGGTGCACGCCGATTTCGCTTTTGAGGTAGCCGTAGGCAAACTCGCCGTCGATTTCGAGCGAGGCCGATTTGATACCGGCGCCTTCGCCCGGCTGGTAGCTGACCTGCCGGACCTTGAAGCCGTGGCTTTCGCCCCACATGATGTACATGCGCATAAGCATCTCGGCCCAGTCTTGGCTTTCGGTGCCGCCGGCGCCGGGGTTGATGTCGATGATGGCCGAGAGTTGGTCTTCCTCATCCGAGAGCATGCGCTTGAATTCCAGCGCCTCGACTTGCTTCTGAGCCGCCTCAAATTCGGCCTGTACTTCGGCCTCGGTGGCTTCGCCTTCTTTGTAGAAGTCAAACAGCACCTCCACATCGGCGACCCCCTGCTGGACGGCCTCGTAGTCGTCGGTCCAGGTTTTAATGCTTTTAACCTCGCGCAGCAGCGTTTCGGCCTTCCTAGAATCGTCCCAGAAGCCGGGCGCCTGGGTGCGCTTTTCGGCTTCTTCTATTTGGGCTTTGCGGGTATCGTAGTCAAAGATACCTCCTCAGGGCCTCGGCGCGGCCCTTCAAGTCCTTAATCTGGTCTTGGGTCATTAGTGAAAAAATGTGAAGAACACCGTCGCCCGAAATTGGGCGCAGGGTAGCTGCCTACTAGTGAAACGAGACAGGCTAACTCTAAAAAACCATAGCCCGAGGATGATGAAATCCTCGGGCTACCGTGTTTCCAGAGCGCAAATAAACTATACGCGCACTATCCAGCCGTGCGGGTCGGCAGCCTGGCCGGTGCGAATGGCATCCAGCGCCGCCCCGATGCGGCGCGAAAGGGCCTTGTCGCCAGCAGGGGGTAGGTGGTAGTCCTGACCCTCAAAGCCGATGGTGGCAATGGGGGCGATGGTAGCGGCCGTACCCACACCAAAGGCTTCCTGCAGCAGGCCGGCATCCAGGGCCTGCATGATTTCGAGGCTGCTGACCTTGCGCTCTTCGACCGGCACGCCCAGGTCCTGGGCCACCTGCAGCACCGAGCGGCGGGTGATGCCATCGAGGATGGACGAGCTGAGCGCGGGCGTCACGAGGCGGCCATCGAGGATGAAGACGACGTTCATTGTGCCCGACTCTTCAACGTAGCGGTGCTCGGAAGCGTCAGTCCAGAGCAGCTGGTGGTAGCCTTCTTCCTGGGCCAGCTTGCTGGGCATCATAGCGCCGCCGTAGTTGCCGGCGGCTTTGGCAAAGCCCGCGCCGCCCTCGGCCGAGCGCACATACTTCTGCTCGAAGCGCACCCGCAATGGCTTGTTGTAGTACAGGCCTACCGGGCAGGTGAAAATCATGAAGCGGTAGGAGTCCGAGGGCCGCACGCCGATGAAGCCGTCAGTGGCGAACATAAAGGGCCGAATATAGAGCGAGGAACCCGGCATGGTGGGCACCCAGCCGCTATCCAGCTGAATGAGCTGGCTCAGGCCACTCATAAAAATCTCCTCAGGCAGCGTGGGCATGCACATGCGTTCGGCCGAGGCGTTGAGGCGAGCCCAGTTGTCGAGGGGGCGGAACAGAGCCACGCTGCCATCTTGCTGGTGGTAGGCCTTCATGCCCTCAAAAATGGCCTGGCCGTAGTGTAGGGCCGAGTTGGCGGGGCTTACGGTCATGTCGCCGTAGGGCAGAATCTGGGCGTCGTGCCATTCGCCGTCGCGGTAGTCGACCACGAACATATGGTCGGCAAAGGCTTTTCCGAACTCCAGCTGGCTGAAATCCAGCTCCGGCAGGCGCGAGGCGGTCGTGGGTTGAATGCGCACGGCAATCGTATCAGTGGGCGTCATAAGTGAAGGAGAGGATGGGGTGGGAAGGAAGAGAGAAGCGAATAGAAAGCTGCCCAAGCGTGAGCTGCCGGCCCGTGATGGGCGCAGGG
>CAXUEM010000141.1:0-220 GCA_964249885.1 uncultured Hymenobacter sp.
GGGCCAGGGCGGCGCTCACGCTGAGGGCGGCCACGGCCGGAAATAAAAATTTTTTCATGAGCAGGCAAGCAAAGAACGGACGCCCCGCGACGGGCCGGCCGCTGGCCGCACCCAGCAGGGAGTACGGCCGACAGAGGAAGGGAAAGAACTTGAACCCCTGAAGCCAGGGAGGTGAAACTTATGGGCGGGCCGGAGTCAGCGCTTCCAGCGCCAGATTTAG
>CAXUEM010000141.1:230-764 GCA_964249885.1 uncultured Hymenobacter sp.
ACTACCGGGCGATCGAGACATACCGGCACCTGCCGGGGACGCCGCTGCGCTGCCCGGTGACCGCCGCCCATGACCGGGTCGATGGAGGCGAGCACCGGGATCATGTCGGCCAGCAGGCCGCCCTCGGTGTTGTTTTGCACCAGCTCAGCGAGGCGGCCCGGCGCCACGCCGCGGGCGCGGGCCACGCGGGCCACTTGCACCATCGCGCCCTGCGGCGAGAGGTGCGGGTCAAGGCCCGAGCCACTGGCCGTGAGCAGCTCGGCGGGCACGGCGGCGGCTTGCACGCCGGGGTTTTGCAGCAGGAAGGTGTCGAGCCGGGCCTGCACCACGGCCAGGTACTCAGGGTTGCTCGGCCCCTTGTTGGAGCCGCCCGAGCCCTGGGCGTTATAGCCCACGGCCGAAGGCCGGGTATTGAAGTAGTCGGGCCGGCTGAACTGCTGGCCCACGTTGGCGAAGCCCACGACGCGGCCGTTCTGGCGCAGCTGTACGCCCTCGCCGCGGCCGGGAGCCAGCTGGGCGGCGGCCCAGACCAGC
>CAXUEM010000141.1:774-7772 GCA_964249885.1 uncultured Hymenobacter sp.
GGACTTCGTCTCGGCCACCCGGAAGGCAGCCGCCTCCGGCTCGGACTGGGAGAAGCCGACGATCGAGTTCGTCAGGTCGATCTTCTCCGCGCCGTACGTCTCCAGCGTGCAGCCGTCGCCGGACGCGGCGGCCGAGGGGGTCTGGACCACCTGCTCGCCGCCGTCACCCCGGCCGCGGCCCAGACCAGAGCGGGGTACAGCAGGCAGCAGAGCACCAGCATGGCTAGCGTCAGGCGCAGGGCGGGGAGGAGGTTGGATTTCATGAGGTTAGGGAGTTGGCGGTCAAACTCCCCTCCTTAAAAAAGGAGGGTATGTTCGAGCCTTCGGCTCGAACGGGGAGGTCGTTAAACGGCTGGCGTGTGAGGGTTTAGTAAGTTGTGCGGGTGGCTGTTCGGGTGTCGTGCAACGAGTTTACCACCCCAGCGTCGGCTGCGCCGCCGCGTTCCCTTCTTTTTAAAAAAGAGTGAAGTTTGCTGTGCTGCTTTACACAAACACGCCCACCAGCAGGTCAATCAGCTTGATGCCGATGAAGGGCACGATGACGCCGCCGAGACCATACACCAGCAGGTTGCGGCGCAGCAGGGCCGAGGCGCCGATGGGCGTGTAGCTCACCCCGCGCAGGGCCAGCGGCACCAGCGCCGGGATGATGAGGGCGTTGAAAATCACGGCGCTCAGAATGGCCGACTGCGGCGAGTGCAAGTCCATGATGTTGAGCGCCCGCAGGCCAGGAATAGCCACCATGAACAGCGCGGGCACGATGGCGAAGTACTTGGCCACGTCATTCGCAATCGAAAACGTGGTGAGCGTGCCGCGGGTCATCAATAGCTGCTTGCCGATTTCGACTACTTCAATGAGCTTGGTGGGGTCGTTGTCGAGGTCGACCATGTTGCCGGCCTCCTTGGCGGCCTGGGTGCCCGAGTTCATGGCCACGCCCACGTCGGCCTGGGCCAGGGCGGGGGCGTCGTTGGTGCCGTCGCCCATCATGGCTACCAGCTTGCCAGCCTGCTGCTCGGCGCGGATGTACTGCATCTTATCCTCGGGCTTGGCCTCGGCGATGAAGTCGTCGACGCCGGCTTTTTCGGCGATGAAGCGAGCCGTGAGTGGGTTGTCGCCGGTCACCATCACGGTTTTGATGCCCATGGCCCGCAGCCGCGCGAACCGCTCCTGGATGCCGGGCTTAATGATGTCTTGTAGCTCGACCACGCCGAGCACCCGGTCGTTTTCGCTCACCACCAGCGGGGTGCCGCCGTTGCTGGCCACGGCCTGCACGCGCTCGGCCACTTCAAGGGCGTAGTGCTGGCCGGCCGCTTCCGAGAGCTTGCGGATGGCGTCGGCCGCGCCCTTGCGGATGCGGCGGCCGTCGGCCAGCGTCACGCCCGAGCTGCGGGTTTCGGCGGTGAACTTTATCAGTTCGGCCCCGGCCAGCAGGGGGTGCAGGTGCTGGGCTTCGACCTGGCTGTCGCGGGCCAGCTCCACGATGCTTTTGCCCTCGGGCGTTTCGTCGGTGAGCGAGCTGAGGGTGGCAACCTCCACGAACTGGGCTATCGACACGCCCGGCGCGGGCCAGAAGTGGGTGGCCTTGCGGTTGCCGATGGTGATGGTGCCGGTTTTGTCGAGCAGCAGCACGTCGATGTCGCCGGCCGTTTCGACGGCCTTGCCGCTCTTGGTGATGACGTTGGCGCGCAGGGCGCGGTCCATGCCGGCAATGCCGATAGCCGAGAGCAGCCCGCCGATGGTGGTTGGAATCAAACACACGAACAGGGCAATAAAGGCCGACACCGCAATGGGCGCGTTCGCGTACTTGGCAAACGGCGCCAGCGTCACGCAGACAATCACGAACACGAGCGTAAAGCCGGCCAGCAGGATGGTGAGGGCAATTTCATTGGGCGTTTTCTGCCGCGAGGCACCTTCCACCAGCGCAATCATCTTGTCGAGAAAGCTCTCGCCGGGCGCCGTGGTCACGACTACTTTGATGCGGTCGGACAACACCTTGGTGCCGCCCGTGACGCTGGACTTGTCGCCGCCCGCCTCGCGAATCACCGGGGCCGACTCGCCGGTGATGGCCGATTCGTCAATCGTGGCCAGGCCCTCGACAATCTCGCCGTCGGTGGGGATGATTTCGCCGGCCTCGACGAGAAAAAACTGACCTTTGGTGAGCTGCGACGATGATACGGAGCTGGTTTTGCCGCTGGCATCGACCACGCGGGCCGGAGTTTCCTCGCGGGTTTTGCGCAGGCTTTCGGCCTGGGCCTTGCCCCGGGCTTCGGCAATAGCCTCGGCAAAGTTGGCGAACAGCAAGGTCAGAAACAGCACCACGAACACGGTGAAGTTGTAGCCGAAGCTGCCCTGCGCGGCATCAGGATTCACCAGCAAGCCGAGCGTGACGACGAGCATGACGACGGTGCCGATTTCCACGGTGAACATCACCGGGTTACGAAACATAGTGCGCGGGTTCAGCTTCACGAAGGCCTGCTTGGTGGCTTCGGAGATGAGCGCGGGTTGAAAAAGGGATTGGGATTGAGTTGTCATTAGTGAAAATTGTCATCCTGAGCTTGCGAAAGACCTTATCACGTCTGCGCCGCTTGAATTAATAGTTCTGGCGAAAGCAGCCGTGATAAGATGCTTCCTTGGCTGACGCCGACCTTCGGTTCGCCAGCATGACAGAAGGTTTTTAATACAGCGTGAAATGCTCGGCCAGCGGGCCCAAGGCCAGGGCTGGGAAGAAGGCCAGCGCGGCGATAATCCAAATCACGAAAAACACCATGACGCCGAACGTGGCCGTGTCGAGCTTGAGCGTGCCGGCGCTTTCGGGAATGAACTTCTTGCGGGCCAGCAGGCCCGCGATGGCCACCGGCCCGATAATGGGCAGGTAGCGCGCCAGTAGCAGCACCACGCCGCAGCTGATGTTCCACCAGGGCGTGTTGTCGCCAAGGCCCTCGAAGCCGGAGCCGTTGTTGGCGGCTGAGGAAGTGTACTCGTAGAGCATTTCCGAGAAGCCGTGGAAGCCGGGGTTGGCCAGCCAGCTGGCGTACTCGGTGGGGTTGCCGGCGTAGAGGTGGGCGGCCAGGGCCGTGCCGGCCAGAATCAGCAGGGGATGGAGCAGGGCGATGATAATGGCAATTTTCATCTCGCGAGCTTCGATTTTCTTGCCCAGCAGCTCCGGGGTGCGGCCCACCATCAGGCCCGAGATGAACACGGCCACGATGATGAAGACGAAGAAGTTAAGAAAGCCCACGCCCACGCCGCCGTAAAAGGCGTTGGTCATCATGCCCAGCAGGGTGTTCATGCCCGAAATGGGCGTGAGCGAGTCGTGCATAGCATTGACCGAGCCGTTGCTGGTGACGGTGGTTTGGATGGCCCAGAGCGCCGAAGCGGGCGCGCCGAGGCGCATTTCTTTGCCTTCCAAGGACCCCAAGCTCTGATTGACACCCATTTGCGTAATGGCCGGGTTGCCGTGCATTTCCAGGTACACGGTGGGGATTTGCAGCAGCAGGTAGCCGGCCGTCATCACGCCAAACACCATCCAGCCCAGCCGGGGCCGGCGCAGGTAGTAGCCGAAGCATAGCGCCATAGCAATGGGAATGAGCGTGATGCTCAGGTTCTCGACGGCGTTAGTGAGGGCAGTGGGATTTTCGAGCGGGTGGGCCGAATTGACGCCGAAAAAGCCACCGCCGTTGGTACCCATCTGCTTGATGCCTATCATGGCGGCGGCCGGGCCGCGGCTCACCACGGCCGAGTCGCCCTGCATTGTCACAATCGGCTGTTTGGCCCGAAACGTCATTGGCGTGCCCTGGAAGACTAACACCAGCGCCACGGCCAGCGAAAGCGGCAACAGTACGCGGGTAATGCTGCGCACGAAGTAGTTGTAGAAGTTGCCGAGCTTGTCGTGGGTGCCTTCGCGCAAGGCATTGAACACGACCACGCAGGCGGCCATGCCGGTGGCGGCCGTTACGAATTGCAGGAACATGATGACCACCAACTGCGAGAGGTAGGTCAGGCCCGACTCGCCGGAGTAGTGCTGCAGGTTGCAGTTCACCAGAAACGAGACAGCCGTGTTGAAGGCTTGGTCGGGCGTCATCGAGGGGTTGCCGTCGGGGTTGAGCGGCAGGCTACCCTGGAAGCAGAGCACGGCCATAGCGTACACGAACCAGAGCAGGTTGATGGCCAGCAGGGCCAGCAGGTGCTGCTGCCAGGTCATCTCCCGCTCGGGGTTGATGCCGCCGAGTTTGAACAGGCCGCGCTCTAGCGGGCCCATAAAGTCGGACCAGCTGCGGTCGCCGCGGTAAATAGCAGCCAGGTAGCGGCCCAGCGGAATGGCCAGCAGCACCGTGGCCAGAAAAATGCCAACGATGGCAAGAAGTTCTTGAGTCATGTTTAGGAGTCGGTTGCTGGTTGTCAGTTGCCGGGCGGCGGTTGCGCAGATTAACAAATTAAAAATCTGGTGCCTATCAGCCTGAAACTGACAACTTACTTTAGAATTCTTCGGGCCGGAGCAGCACGTAGCAGAGGTAGCCGAACGTGGCCAGGGCCAGCGCAAACAAGGCAATCATCATGGCGCAGAGAGGATTATATATGGTCGAAAAAATCCACCGACTTGCGGAAGAGCCAGAAGCCGGCCAGGCCAAGGCCGGTAAGCAGGGGAATCATGAGAGCGGGAGGCATAAGCAAGGCAAGGAGTGATAGCGAACAGGTGCGCCACTGCCTGAGCAAGCCGGGACCCAAGTGCAAGGCTGGGCCTGGTGTTTCAAGTAACTGTTTATATTTCAGTGACAAAAAATTCTTAACGCCGGCAGTTAGTCTAGCTCGAGCTACAACGGACCCTAGCGTTTTGCTAGGGTCCGTTGCAAAACGCTAGGCCCCTTCCCACCCCTTCCCGCCGAATGGGGCAGGAAGGGGCGGAAAGGGGCGAAGCCCAGGACTACAGGCCGTACTCCTGAATTTTGCGGTACAGTGTGGTCAGCGCGACGCCGAGCACGCGGGCGGCCTCGGTTTTGTTGCCGTGCTCTTCCAGCAGCACGCGCTGGATGTGCTGCTTTTCGGCGTGGCGCAGGCTGCGCGAGGGGTCGGCGCCGGCCAGCAGGGGGGCGTCGGCGGCCAGCTGCAGCTCGATGGGCAGGCAGCCGGGCGTAATAACTTCCTGGCAGAGAATGGCGGCGCGCTCCAGCACATTGCGCAGCTCGCGCACGTTGCCGCGCCAGCTGGCCTGGCGCAGCAGGCGCAGGGCTTCGGGCTCAATGCCGTGGATGCGCTTGCGCAGCTTGGCGGCGAATGTAGCCACGAAGTGGCGGGCCAGCGGCTCGATATCGTCGCGGCGCTGGCTGAGGCCGGGAATAGCGAGCGTGAACACGGCCAGGCGGTAGTACAAATCGAACCGAAAATGTTCCTGCTCAGCCTCCTGGCGTAGGTTGCGGTTGGTGGCGGCCACCAGGCGCACGTTCACGCGGGTAGGCTTGGTGTCGCCGGTTTTGATGAACTCCTGTCCCTCCAGCACCCGCAGCAGCTTAGCTTGCAGGCCCAGTTCCAGCTCGCCGATTTCATCCAGAAACAAGGTGCCGCCGTGGGCTTCCTCAATCAGCCCCTTCTTGTCGGCCAGCGCCCCGGTGAACGCGCCCTTGCGGTAGCCAAACAGCTCCGATTCGAGCAATTCCCGGGAAAAGGCGCTGCAATTGACGGCCACAAACGGCCGGCTCCGGCGCGGGCTGGCCTGATGAATGGCCTGCGCGAACAGCTCCTTGCCGCTACCGGTGGGCCCCTCTAGCAGCACCGTCGAGTCGGTGGGCGCGACCTGCTCGGCCAGGGCCTTGACCTGCCGCAGCGCCGCGGAAGTGCCAATCATGGAGGCGAAGCTGTGCTGCAGCCCCACCTTTTTTTCCAGGGCTTGCACCCGGCGCTGCAGGCGGGCTTTTTCCACGGCGCGGGCCACGACGACGACCAGTTGGTCGTCGGAGTCGCCTTTGGTGAGGTAGTCGAAAGCGCCAGCTTTCATGGCCTGCACACCGTCGGGCACGTTGCCGTAGGCCGTGAGCAGAATGATTTCGGCCAGCGGGGCAGCCGCCTGGTAGCGAGGCAGTAATTCCACGCCGTGGCCGTCGGGCAGCTTTACGTCGCTGAGCACCACGAGTACCTCCTCCACGTGCTCGCGCAGCGTTTCCAGACCGCGGCGGGCATCGGGGGCTTGTAGCACGGCGTAGCCTTCCAGTTCCAGCATCCGGGCAATAGCCTGGCGCAAGGGAGCTTCGTCGTCAATGAGCAGCAGGACGCTTTCGGACATGGAGAGATAACAACGAAGAGAATACAAAGCCGAACCGGCCCGCAAGCTTACTCAATCCTGCCCGTTGCCCGGCGGGCCGCCTTTTTCAAGTTTATTAAGGCCGGCGGGCCGGTTCAGGCAGTGATTCCCTTCGCCAGGCGCCGCGCCAGGCCGGCAGTCAACTCGCGCTGCTTGAAGCACAGCGGCAGCGGCTGGCCGGAGCGCAGGGCGCGCAGGGTGATTTCGGCGCAGGCGCGGGCGTCGGACAGCGCGTCGTGGTGCTGCAATTCCAGCCCGAAAAAGTCGGCCAAATGGTTGAGCTTGTGACGTTCGAGCTGGGGCCAGCAGGCCTTGGCCATTTTCACCGAGCACAGGCAGTGGAAGGGTGGCACGTCGAGGTCGAAGTCGCGCAGGGTGTGTTCGAGTACGCTCACGTCGAAGGCCGAATTGTGGGCCACCACAGGCTGCCGGTAGAGGTAGGGCAAGAGCTGCGGCCACACGTCGGCCAGGCTGGGCGCGTCGTGCAAATCGGCCTCGCTGATGCCGTGCACCTGCTGGTTGCGCCAGTCCACGCGCAGCTCGCGGGGGCGCAGCAGCGTGTGCCAGGCGCCGGTGAGGCGGCCGTTCTGCACCTGCACCACGCCCACGGCGCAGGCGCTGGCCCGGCGCTCGTTGGCCGTTTCGAAGTCAATGGCCGTGAAGCTGAGGTCGGCTAATTGCTGGGATATAGCGGCTTGCACTTTTATTG
>CAXUEM010000142.1:0-7758 GCA_964249885.1 uncultured Hymenobacter sp.
CCTGATGGCCCGCGCCTTGTAATTCCTGAACGATGGCTGAGCCGATGCAGCCAGTGGCGCCGGTAACGAAAACCCGCATGTGATGGTCCTTTGAAGGTGAGAAGATGTACCCCTGCAAAGGTCCGGTAGCCGGGCGGCGGCCGCGTTGCGCGAGTCAAACCATCTGCTGCGCCATTCAAACAATCCGGTTAAACCCGGAAGTCGCCCGGCGTCCGGCTGGTCTGCCGCTTAAAGAAGTTGCAGAAATGAGCCACATCGGCAAAGCCCAGGCTCACGGCCACCTCCGAGACGGTCCAGTTCGTGTGCCGCAGCAGCAGCTTGGCTTCCTGCGCCACGCGGCTGCCAATCAGGGCGCTGGTGGTGTGGCCGGTGGTTTCCTTCAGCACCCGGTTGAGGTGGTTGACGTGCACGGCAAGCTGGCCGGCGTAGTCGGTGGCCGTGCGCAGGCGCAGCTGCTGCTGCGGGGTGGCCAGCGGAAACTGCCGCTCCAGCAGCCCCACAAACAGGGCCGTCAGCCGGGCCGAGGCTGGGGGAGCGGGCGCCGGCGCGGGCACCGGCTGCAGCTTCTGCCCCACGTAAATCAGCTCCTGTAGGTAGGTGCGCAGCAGCTCGTACTTGTAGGCGTAGTCGCCGGCCATTTCCCGGGTCATCTTCTCAAAAACAGCTTCCAGCGCCGCGTAATCGGCTTCCGACAGCTCCAGCACCGGGCAGCCGGCGGCCTGAAAAACCGGCAGCTCGGCCAGGGCGGCCCCGCCGTTGGCCGCCCGCAAAAAATCCTCGGTGAAGATGCAGAAGTAGCCGGCCTGCGCCAGCGTGTGCGGCAGCCAGCGGTAGGGCACGCGCGAGCTGGCAAACCACAGTGCGCGCTGCCGGATGTCGACCAGCTGGTCGGCGTACTCGACCCGGCTCTGCCCGCGCACCAGACTGATTTTGTAGAACTCGCGCCGGTCGAACGGCATGGCCGGCCGGTGCGGAAAGGTCAGCATCAGGTCCTCGACCCGAAAGACGTTGAAATGGCCCGCCGCGCGGGGCAGGTCAGCGGCCGCACCCGCGGCGCCGGCACCCAGCTGGTCATAAAACCCTTCAAGCGAATTGGAACCCATGGCCGGCAGCTGTAAAAATCAAAGATACGCGCGGCCGCTTTGTCCGGTGCTTACTCGGGCTGCCGGAGGCTGGCGGCCCCCAGCTGCCCCTGCAGCACGGCCCACACGTTTTCGGCCAGCACCTGCTGGCCGGCGGCGTTTGGATGTACGCCGTCGGGCAGGTTGAGCTCGCGGCGGCCGAGCACGCCCTGCAGCAGGAAGGGCACGAAGGGCAGGCTCATTTCCTCGGCCAGAACCCGAAACAAGGCCTTGAACTCCTGGGCGTAGCGGCCCATCTTGTGGCCGCCGAGCGGGCCCAGGTCGAAGGGAAACTCCAGGCCGGCCAGCACCAGCACGGCGGCCGGAAACTGCCGCCGGACCTCGCTCAGGATGTGGCGCAGGTTCTGGGAGGTTTCGCGCACCGGAATGCCGCGCAGGCCGTCGTTGGCGCCCAACGCCAGCACGAACACATCTACGGGCTGCCGGGCCAGCACCGTGGGCAGGCGCTGGCGCCCGCCGGCGCTGGTTTCGCCGCTAACGCCGTAGTTGTGAGCCTTATATGGCAACCCAGCCGCGTCGAGCTTGGCCTGAATCAGGGCCGGAAAACTTTCGCTGGCCCGCCGGCCGTAGCCGGCCGTGAGGCTGTCGCCAAAAAACAGAATATTTTTCATGAAAGCAGAGTAAGCAGCCGCGGGGCAGGTTGGTCCGCTCAACGGCCGGGAGGAAGTCTGTCGCCGGCTTTGCCGCCGCAGGAGTGAAGAAGACAGGAGTGAAGAAGAATGAAGGGCAATTGGCGCCCGGCCGCGCCGGGTTGTCAACAAGACCGGCGTACTTCGCATTCCATGCAGTTCTCCGTCATTACGCAGCTCGTCCAAACGCAGCCCTTGCCGCGGTTGCAGGCTGCCGAGCAGGCCCTGCTGGCCGGGCAAAAACCGCCTTTTGCCGTGGCCGGCCGCGACGCGGCCGAGCGGCTGACGCACGTGCTGGTGGCGCAGGTGCTGCTGGCCTACATGCGGGAGCACAACGCCGACCTGCCCGCCGCGCGCCGCGCCTTTGCCCGGCGGGTGCGCGCCTGGGTAAGCCCTGAGTGAGCCTCCCCTGCTGGCCACGGTCACGCGCCTGTCCGGCAGTACCAGCGCCTGGCAGCGGTCAGCGCAGCGAGCCCAGCCCGAAGAAGAACAGCAGCTGCACCAGATACACCAGCGGCACCAGCGGGTTGTATTTCTCGAAATCGGCGCGCTGAAACAGGTATTGCAGCACGCAGGCCATGATAAACCAGTCGCGGAAGTTGCGCAGCGGAATGATGTCGGCCGTCCAGTGCCAAAAGTCGAAGCGGCCGGCCACCGGCTCCATGCACACGTCCAGGGCCAGCATGAGCAGGGCACCGGCCAGCAGGCGGCCCAGCGCCGGCCAGGGCAGGTAGCGCGCCAGCACGCCAGCCATGTACGTGACGATAAGCCAGTTAACGCCAATAAGCGGGGGCACGCCCCCGTACTGCCAGCCCAGCGTATCGCCGTAGCGGTAGCTGCCGAAGAGCAAGCCGGTATTGACGCCCACGAACTCGGCCAGGAAGCCCAACAAACAGACACTCAGGCAAAACAGCCAGAAGGCCGCGTTGCGCTTCCGCTGAAAAGCCAGCAGCAGGCCCAGCGTGAGCAGCAGCGTGAGTGGCGTAAAGCGCAGGTAAAACCCGGGGTCGTCGGACAGCGCCAGCCCCAGAAAGCCCGTCAGGTGAAACAGCACCACGATGAACTGCGCCACCCGCAGCCGGGTAGCGGCCGGGGCCGGAATTGCGTTTGTTCCCTCCATTTAGTTGAATTAAAAATCATGAATTAAAAAATTAAAAATTGACCGCTCCGGCCAGCGGCAGATGTCAGCGCAGGGCGCAGGCATCCATTTTTAATTCATAATTTTTAATTTTTAATTAAAATTAAGTCTGCAACAATCTTGGCCGAGAGCAGGCAGAGCGGAATGCCGCCGCCGGGGTGCACCGAGCCGCCGCAAAAGTACAGCCCCGGCAGCCGCCCGCTGAAATTGGGGTGGCGCAGAAACGCGGCCAGCGCGTTGTTGCTCGACGAGCCGTAGAGTGCCCCGCCGAACGAGGACGTATCCTGCGCGATGCCGGGCGGCGTCCAGGTTTTTTCGGCTTGTATCAGCGGCCCGATATCCTGCCCCAGCGTGCGGCTGAGCTTGGCCAGCACGGCGGCGCGGGTCCGGGCCGTAAGCTCGTCCCAATCCTGGCCCTGGTCGTGGGGCACGTTCACCATCACAAACCAGTTTTCGTGGCCGGCCGGCGCATCGGCGGGCGTTTTCTTGCTCGTGATGTTGACGTACACGGTGGGGTCCGGCGCCACGGTTTTCTGCTGAAAAATGGCATCAAACTCGGCCCGGTAATCAGCCGAGAAAAAGATGTTGTGCAAATCCAGCTCGTCAAACTGCCGGGCGATGCCCCAGTAGAAAATCAGCGCCGATGAGGAGCGCGGCTGGGCCAGGGTGCGCTCCGGCGCGGGCTGGCCGGGCAGCAGGCGGCGGTAGGTGGGCACCACGTCCATGTTGCTCACTACCAGCGGGAAATCATACACCCCCTGCTGGGTGCGCAGGCCGGTCACGCGGCTGCGCTTGGTCAGAATTTCCGCCACCGGCTCATCGAATCGAAATTCCACGCCCAGCTCTTCGGCCAGCCGGTGCAGGCTCTGGGCAATGGCGTAGATGCCGCCCTCGGGGTAGTAGGCGCCGATGCCGTGCTCCAGGTGCGGAATCAGGCTCAGCGTAGCCGGCGCCTGGTAGGGGTCGGAGCCGTTATAAGTGGCGAACCGGTCGAAGAGCTGCACCAGGCGCGGGTCGTTGGGAAAGGCCTTGGCGTGGCGCTGGTGCATGGTGCCGGTCAGGCCCAGGCCGGGCAGCGCGGCCACGGCTTTCAGCGTCTCGCGGCTCAGAAACGTGCGGGCCTTGTGCAGCGACTTGTGCAGAAACGTGCCTGCCGTGGCCTCGTAGCTGCGCCCGCTTTGGGCCAGAAACTGCCGCACCCCCCCTGCTGGCGTGCCCAGCCTGGCTTCTATTTCCTGGGCAAACTTTTCGGGGTCGGCCCAGGCCGCCACGCGGGTGCCGTCGCTGAAAAAGTATTGCGTAATCGGGTCGAGCCGCTCGTAGCGGAAGTAGTCCTGGGGCGCGCGGCCCGCCAGCCGGAACAAGTCATCGACCAGCGCCGGCAGGGTGAACAGCGAAGGCCCGGCATCGAAGCGGTAGCCGCCCGGCAGGCTGAACTGCTGCATCTTGCCCCCGAAGCTGGCGGCCGCTTCAAACACCGTAACCGGGTGCCCGGCCACGGCCAGCCGCACGGCCGCCGCCAGCCCCGCCACGCCGGCCCCAACGATGGCAGCGGGTGGCTGGGCGGGCAGCTTGGCTGAGTTATAAAAAGTAGATTGGCTCACGAAGACGCGCTGGCTATAGCTTGCAGTTGGGGCCCCAGCGGGGCCTGCTATTGATAGAAAATTGTGAAGTAAATTTCAAAGCGCCCCGGCAGGACAAAATCAGCAGCTGATTTGGTTTGTGCTTTTGCCAAATTATCAGACAAATTCATTCCCCTGGCCACCGCGCACACTCAAATTCGCTTGCACGTGGTATTCGCCCTGAAGAGCCGGGCCAGCCTTATCCTCACTGCCCGCGCCGACGAACTCTACCGCTACGTAACGGCATTGTTTCGCGGCAGGGCCAGAAGCTGCTGGTCAGGCCAGGCATGCCAGGCCACCTGCTGATTGGTTTGCGGCCGGACAAAGCCCCGTCGAACCGGATACGGGAGATAAAGGCCCGCGCCACGGCTTTCATCCATTAAGACGTGGCTGCGCCATAAGTTTGCCTGACAGGCGGGATATGGTGCATTTTCTTATCCAGCCTCGCAGCGGCCTGCCTGCCGGGATACGGTATAACCAGCGCCAGCGGGAGTACCACGCCCGCTGATACCAAAACGGCGACCTGGAAGACGAAGAGCTAGCCGCCAACGCCACCGGCCGCGCCCGGGGCCTGGCAGGAGATTCTGGCCGGCGCCGGCTATCCGATGCAGACCAGTGGGCCGGGCATCCGGCACTCGGAAATGCTGGTATTAATTGAACACCGTCGTGACCAGATTGGGCGGCACGCCTTGGCGCACAAGGCCACGAAACCGGGCGAAGAGCACGGGGGCTGAGGCGGCTCGTCAGTTTTGCCACCTCAGCCCCCGTGCTGGTTCCATCTCCTGCTTAGCGTTTGGTGATGTTTGCTCTCCTGGCCCCACCTTCCGCCGCCAACTGGTTCGCCGCCGGCGCTAATCGTCGTCCTCGTCGCGCTTCACCTCCAGCCGCAGGAAGGCGCCGCGCCGCGGGGCCGGCATCACGGAGGCCTCGCCCTTCACCGACTTCCAGACCACCTCGTTTAGGTCGAGGTCGGGCGCGGCGTCTTCGCTGGCCAGGTTAAAATGCTCGGACCGCTCGGCGCTGCGGTTCCAGGCCACGTTGCGCTCGTCCAGGCTCACCTGGGCGGGCCGGGCCTGGTAGGGCGCCGGGTTGGGCGTGGCCCGGAAGCAGGCCGAGAGCGGCCGGGCGGCGGCGTCGTACTGGCTCATGGGCGGCAGGCCCAGAATCAGCTCTATGGTGCGCAGCATGCCCGAGGTGGAGTACATGGTGTGGTTGGGGCCGCTGCCGCGGGTGTAGGGGCTGATGACCAGGGCCGGTGAGCGGTGGGCGTCCACGTGGTCGGGGCCGTTCTGGGCGTCGTCTTCCAGCACGAAAATGGCCGTTTCCTGCCAGATGGCGCTTTTGGACAGGTGCTCCACCAGCTGGCCCAGGGCCAGGTCGTTGTCGGCCACGGCGGCCGTAGGCGTGATTTTGCCGCGCCGCTGCCCGCTGGTGTGGTCGTTGCTGAGGCGGATGGTGCTGAACTGCGGCACGGCGCCCCGGGCCAGCAGGGAGTCGAAGTCCTGGCGCCAGATGCGGACGCGCTCCACGTCCTTGACGTCCATGTTGAAGCCCGGCGACTTGGGGCTGATGTGGCCTACCAGGGACTTGAGCGTGGCCTTGCCGCGGTCGGCAAACTCGCCGTAGGAGCGGTAGCTCAGGCCCGCACGCTGGCAGTAGTCCCAGATGAAGCCGTCGCGGGGGTAGGCAATTTTGCGGCTGCCCTCGTAGTCGTAGGTGCCGCCGCGGCCGCCGTAGCTGGTGGGCCAGGTTTTCTCCACGTAGTCGGTGGCGTAGGCGGCGGTGCTCCAGTTGTGGCCGTCGGCGCTCACTTCGGCGTCCACGTAAAAGTTGTCGAGCAGCCCGAACTCGCGGGCCAGGGCGTGGTGGTTGGGCGTGATTTTCTCCGGAAACAGGCACAGGCTGGCGTCGCCGTTGCCCTCCTTCACGTCGCCGAATATCTGGTCGTAGGTGCGGTTTTCCTTGATGACGTAGAACACGTACTTGATGGGCGACTTTTCGCCCGCCCGGCGCGGCACCGGCCCCCCGGCCTCGCCCAGGGCCTGCTTTTCCGACTCCGGCGCGAACGGGCAGTTGGCGTACACCTGCGCCGAATACGCCTTGAGCTGGTCGGCGGTGGGGGCATCAATAAACGAGAGCGTGCCCTTGAACAGCCCGCCGATGTACTGCACCTCGGCCTTGGCGCTCGTGCCCAGGTGGGAGCCGCTGTCGTCGGTTTTCTTTGCCGGCTGCGGCCCTCTGGGGTTGGCCAGCGAGGAAAAGCCCTTGCCGTTGGCCACCAAGATGCGCTTGCCCAGGGTGCGCACGCTGGTGGGGTACCAGCCGGTGGGCACGAAGCCGCGCGCCGCGCTCTTGCCGGGCGTGGCCACGTCGAACACGGCCAGGCAGTTGTTGTCGGCGTTGGCAATGTAGAGCGTTTTCTCGTCCGGCGACAGAGCCAGCGAGTTGGGCGTCGAGCCCAGCAGCTTGGTGGGGTAGAGCGTGGTCGAAATGGTTTCCAGCACCTGGCGGGTTTGGGTGTTGATTACCGAAACCGAGTTGTCGTTGGCGTTGGCCACGAACAGGTGCCGGCCGTTGCGGCTGAGCAGCAGCTCGTTGGGGTGGCTTTCGGTGGCGATTTCGCCCGTCAGCCGGCCCGCCTGGGGGTCGTAGAGCGCAACTTTGTCGCCGCCCCACAGCGAGATGTAGAGCGTCTGGCCATCGGGCGCCAGCGCGCAGGCGTAGGCCTCGTGGCCCAGGGCCACCTTGCTGAGGGTGGCCCCGGTCTTTAGGTCCAGCACGTAAAGCGAATTGTCTTCCTTGGTCACCACGTAGAGCCGCTGCCGGGCCGCGTCCACTTCCAGGCCGGTGGGGCTGATTTTCTCCTTGGGCCAGGCCGCGCCCAGCCGCAGCGTGTCGGCCCGGCCCAGCTTCTGGTTCGCCACGGGGTAGGCCAGCACCACGTTGTCGTTGCCGCCCGAGGCGTAGAGCCGGCGCCCGTCGGGGCTGAAGCGCAGCCCGTACCAGGACTTGCGGATGAGCATCTCGTCCAGGAGCCGGCCGGCCCGCGGGTCAATCAGCTGGATGGTTTGCTGGCTCTGCCCGTTGTTGGTGACGGCCAGCAGCCGGCCGTTGCGGCTGAGCTGCAGGTTCAGCGGCAAGTCGCCCAGCGGCAGGGCCGCGCCGCGGCCGGCCGGGCTCAGCGACCAGCCGTTGGAGAGCAGGATGCGGCCGGTGGGCGTTTGGGT
>CAXUEM010000143.1:0-5583 GCA_964249885.1 uncultured Hymenobacter sp.
AAATAGCTCAGGCTGAGTGAGAAAACCGAGCGAAACAAGATTATTTCCAGGGCCGGCAGCCGGGGCAGCAGCTTCACGCTCACGTTCAGCAGCGCAAACCAGAGCGTGGACCAAAGCATGGCGCGCGCGCCGGGGGAAAGCTTCTGCATGAAGAGACTAAAGGTAGGAAAAGGCGAAGCTCGACCGTAAGCTCCTGGCCCCATACCTTGCTGCGGCCCTCCGAAACCTAACTCAGCTACTCGGACGGCGGGCGCGGCTGGGGCAGCTAACGGGACACTGTCGGCCAAGCCGTTAGTTCATTGCCGGGCGACGCGGCCGGCTGAAAAGTGCCCCCGGCCGTATCTTTCAGCTATGTTCAAATCAGCCGACAAGACGCCCAAATTTTACACGCCCGGCGAGGCGCTGCAGAAAATAGCGGCCTACTGCGCCTACCAGGAGCGCAGCCACCAGGAAGTGGAGGCCAAGCTGAAATCCTACGGCTTGGACGAGGACGAAGCCGGCGAAATAATCATTCGCCTGAGCCGCGAGAAGCTGCTCGACGATGTGCGCTACGCCCAGTCCTTCGTGCGCGGCCACGTGAATCAGAAGAAGTGGGGCCGCCGCCGCCTGCTGCAGGAACTCAAGCAAAAAGGCCTGAGCGAGTTCAGCATCAAGGCCGGGATGAAGGAAATTGACTCCGACGTGTACTACCAGAACCTGGTGGATTTGCTGGAGAAGAAAAACCGCCAGGAGAAGGAACCCCACCCCCACAAGCGCCGTCAGAAAATCAGCCAGTTCCTGACCGGCAAGGGCTACGAGCAGGACTTAATCAAAATGGCCCTCGATGATTTGGGTAAGGCGCCCGAGGAGTAGGCGCGGGGCTGCCCTGTCCGGCGGTTTTCTTCGCCCAGCAGGGGGTACGGCGCACCCTACTCAACAGAAAAGGCCCGCTACCGGACAGTAGCGGGCCTTTTCTGAGATTGGAAACCGGCGCAAGCCGGGTTAGTGGATAATCTGAATGTGCTCCGAAATAGCGTCCTTGCCCTGGCCGATGCGCAGGTGGTAGAGGCCGGCGGGCAGGGCGCGCACGTCGAGCACGGCTTTGCCGCGGCTGCTCTTTTTGGTTTTGACTTTCTGACCGAAGTTGTCGTACAGCTCCGCTTCAAAAAGCGGGGCATCGGGGTCGGGGGCGCCGCCGCGGCTCGTCGCCTCTACGGTCAGGTCGGTATCGGCCGGGTTGGGCGCGATGCTGTAGCCGTAGGGGCCAGCCAGGTAGAAGACATAGTTGCCTTCCAGGCCGCAGCCCGTGCCGGAGTCAGTCGACACGGCCTTGATACCGACCCCGTTGCTGCTGCTGGGCGGCACGTTGAAGGTGGTGTAGTTGGAGGCGCTGCTCAGCACAGTGGAGGTAGGATTGGGCGTGAAGGTGAACCGGTTGGGCTGATTGAGCCTGAGCGTAACCTGGCCGCCCCCACTGGGCAGCCGGTTGGTGGTCAGCAGCGGGTAGGTCCCACCATTAAAGTTATACGTGCCGCTGGGTTCGCCGGGGCCAGCGGCAACGCTGAGCGAGATGGGCGTCTGGCACGGGCCGACCCTGGCCGTGATAGTACTGGTGCCGGTGGCAGTGGATGAGGGGGAAGTCGTGAATGTAGCTCCCGAACCGCTGGCTACCGTGAAGTCGCTGGTGGGCGTGGCCGACCAGTTGACGACTGTGCCCGCCGGCAGGCCAGGAATAGAGAACGTGACGGAGGTACCCCGGCATATCTGCTGATACCCTATTGAGCTGGCAATACTTAGGGGAGTAGGGCATTCCGTGGTGCAGCCGGCTACATTGGCAGCATTGCCATTAAATGGCCGCTGCATCTCATTGAAAATCCACTGCGCCTGCCGGGCCGGGAAGAACGGGTGTCGTTCATTGAATTGCTGACCAAAATCCCCTGAGAATTCTGCCTGCGCAATGACTCGCTCCGCCCGGGAAGCGCTGCCACTGGTTGCGTCATTGATGTAAGCACCTTTCAAAGAAGGAAAGTCAAGCGTGGCGACGTCCAAGGCGCTGGCGCGGGGCACGAAGCAAAACTCATTAGCAACGAAGCTGTTGGCCGACGAGCCCCACTTAAATATTAGGGCACTGCCCGCGTTGGAACTGCTGCCCGTCGTGATGGGTATCTCATCCGTCGCAACGGGCTGTGTCCCGCCGGGCAGGCCGTCCCAGGCGACCGGATTGTCGCTGGGCGAGTTGAACACATAGTTGGTCAGGTAGACGCGCGGGAGCGTGATGCCCAGCACCTTGGTTTCGCTCCACACGCGCACCACCGAGAGGCGCTCGACCCGGCCGGGCTGCGGAAGAGCGTTCACAATAACTTCAGCCCGGTAGCCGGTCGTGAGGCCGGGGATGCCGAAGTAGCCCCGGCGCTGCACCCGTACCAGCTCGGCGTACGGCTGGAACAGCTCCCGGCCGCACTGCGAACCCAGGCTGGTGGCAATGAAGCGGTAAGGCAGCACCTGCCCCGCCGCCGGCGTAATCATGGCGCGGTACTCGCTCTCCACGAAGGAGTTGTAAGAGGCTCTGAACGTCGCGTAGGGATAAATGCCATCGCGGACCGCCCGCACCAGGAGCAGCTGCTGGGTAGCCGGCGCGTTAAGTAGCCTATCAGCCTGTTCCAACTCCGGAAACAAGCTGTCGAGGTAACCAAAAGTGAATACGCCTCCCACGCTGTTATATGCGCGCAGCGTTTGCCCGGCCAGGGAGCCGGCCGCCTGCCGGGTGAGCATCTGAATGCCCAGCGGCGTGTTGGCCCCGCGGTGGGGGCTGTCGTGGGTGATGAGCAGGCGGGTGTGGGGGTCGTTGTTGGGCACCTGCGGGTTTTTCACCATCTCGGCCAGACCGTAGCGGGCCACGAGGCCGCCCATGGAAATGCCCAGCACCACGTTCTGCTGGCCCGTGGCCGTGCCGCCCGCTTTCTGCGCGTTCACCCAGCGCACCACTTCCTCGAACAGCGCCGCGTTGCGCCGAATGTCATCGGTGCCGTGGTTGTAGTCAATGAAAACAATGTCGTAGCCGGCAACGCCACCAGGCGCACCTTCTAAGTTGTTATACAAATTAGTATCATCAATATCATCAAGAAAATCTAGTACGTCGTAGTTGCTACCATAAACAGCCGGTGCGACGCTAAATCCGTCATAGCCTTCTGCTACAATCAAGGGCCGGTAGATAGTGCGGTCACCGGGGCTTCGGGTGCCCGCAAACCGATTACCACCAAAACGGACGTGCACCGTGCCGCCCGAATGCACCCCGGCTCGGGGCGCGAACACCTGACGCAGCTCGGCCACATCACCCCCGCTGTAGAGATTAGACACTGGCGTCTTGCTCGATTTTGACGCCACTACCGCCGAACTCGTACCGCCTTGGCCGGTAAGATACTGCGTGCAGTTGGCCTGCTGCACGTACAAATCGAAATGGCTTTCGTAGCTGCTGGCGCCGTAGCTCACGCGCACCTTCACGCGCTTCATACCGGGTGAGCAGTACGCGCCATAGACCGGGACGCTCCACGTGGCCGTTCGGTAGCCCTGCCCGTCGCCAAAGTCCAGGCTCAGGGCCGTAATGCCATTGCTGCCCGTGCCCCCGTCGTGCACCGTGAGGCCCGGCGTGAACATAAACGAGGGGTTGCCGACGGTTGACGCGGTCCGGGTAGGGGCCACCGCAAACAGCGTGCGTACCAGATAAGGGGATGTCCAGCGGCCGGGTACGTCGTAGAACTGCCCATTGCTGACGCTGACCAGGTTAGCCGTGCGCGCATCGGGCCGCAGCTTGGCGTAGTCGAGGCGCTGCACCACCAGCGGAATGGTGCCGGGCATGGCGGCCACCTGCGTGGCGAGGGCCACGTTGAGGTCGGGCAGCAGGGGCAGGGCGCTGGCCCGGCCCACGTTGCCGCTCACCACGGAGGCGTAGAGCAGGCGCCAGGTAGTGAGCGTGGTTACGCTGCTGTCGGTGAGCGTGCCGTTGTAGGGCGTGAGCGAGGCGAAGCGGTTGCCATATTCCTCCAGATAAGGGGCGGGCACCAGGCTCTTGTCGAGCGGGGCAAACATACGGTCCAGGGCTTGGCGCAACGAATCGACGGCCGGGGCGGGCTCCACATTGGCGGTCAGGCCCCGGACTTTCTGCGCGAAAGCGGCATGGGTGCCGAGCAGCAGGAGCAGCCCGGTTAGTAAGTGGTAAGCATGTTTCATGAAAGAGAGGAAAGAGGTGGAAAAAGAGAGAAAGAAAAATCACATCCGCCCATCAAAGCGGCCCTGGGTAATGCGGATGGTATCGCAGCCGGCGCGGACAAACTTCATGTCGAACGTGCCCGAGATGATGCGCGCCTGCACGTCCAAGCGCGTGATGGTTAAAGTGCCTGTGCGGTAAGACACAGAAGAGCGAAAAACCTCGTCGCATGGGGAACTGAGGCGACTATCTATATAAGTTGCTCCTCCCATCCCCCCATTTAGGTTGAGCGAATAAGTCCCGGAAGCTGCTACAGGAACGCAAACCAAGCTTAACCGAAGCTTATGACTCTGTTCCAAAACCCGGTAGGTGCTAACGGATAGATAACCGCCCTGAAATGTTGGGTCATAGCTGATATTAAAGTTAGCTCCCAGCCCAATGCGCCCTTCGGGCGTGTAGGCTTGCCCATTGATAAGGCAGCCGAAGGTGTTGGCGCCGGTCTGCGTGGCCGGGGGCAGCAGGCTGGTTTGGTCGGCGGGCGCGGGGCCATCCTTGCACTTGGAGCACTGCGTGAGCAGCAGCAAACACAGGTAAAGCGGGAGGCGACGTAGGTTCATAGCAGTTTGAGTAAGGGATTAATAATGAGAGTACAAGATAGAAATTAGGGTCGGACTACAAGCCCTCTTGGCGTTTTGGAATTGTCAAAGAATAGCTACCAGTTGTTTTTAAAGCGTCGGAGAATAAAGTAATTGTTTGGAAGTCGTTAGCTTCTTTCCCAATGTACTTTTATGTTGAAATATTAAGGGTGCCATCACGATAATTGGGGTCGTAGTAAACGGTGTAGTTAGAAGTTGAATCATTACCATTCGGCGTCCAGGCTTGGCCATTGACTAAGCAGCCAAAGGTGTTAGCGCCGGTTTGGGTAGCGGGCGGGAGCTGGTCCACGGGGTCAGGGTCCTTCTTTTTACACTGGCTCAGGCCCAGCAGGGCGGCCAGCAGCAGTATGGGGGGGCGTTTGTTCATGGAAGAGAGAAGGGTAAAGAGGTGAAGAGAGGAGGTAAGGTAGTTGTGGTAGTCGATTTTGCGACTGATTTTGAGTGACTTAATGAAATTGTAATCTATGCGAACCTGTCTTCCGCTCCGGGGCCTTGTTCTGCCTACGACTGCTGGTTGAGAGTTTGAATACTGGGCAGGGTATCGGAGCCGAAGACGCGGCTGCTGAGGGCCGTGGCGTAGAGGGCGCGGAAGACGTTCATGTCGGTGCGGCTCGAGTCGGTGAGGGCGCGGCCGCGGAAGTGGTGAAGCGGGGCCAGGGGCAGGGCCGCGTCGAGCAGGCGGCCGGTGGGCACCTGGCTTTTGTCGAGGTGGGCGAAGAGGTGGTCGAGCTTGGCCCGCACCGG
>CAXUEM010000143.1:5593-7757 GCA_964249885.1 uncultured Hymenobacter sp.
GGGCAGGCCGCCCGAGAGCAGCAGCAGGCAGAGGCGGAGAAAGGTAGAGCGCTTGTTCATGGGCCAGGAAGTGGAAAAGGGTGAAGCGAAAGAAAAGTAACCGGGCGTGGGGCCTGGCCTTAGAGGCGTTTGTCGAAGCGGCCCTGCGTGACGCGCACACTGTCGCAGCCGGGCTTGTAGAGCGTGAAGGCGAACGTGCCCGCGATGATGCCCGCCCGCAGGTCCAGGCGCGTGATGGTTAAGGTGCCCCGGCAGTAGGTGGTGGCACTGTCTCGGCTACTCCATCGGCATTTCGTTTTGTCGTCTTCAAAGCTTGCCCTTGTTCGGCGTGGGCTCTGGAAAGAGTAGCTACCTTGCTGCCCTACCTGATTAGCATACAAAACCATGTACTGCTCATCGGGCGAGCCAGAGACATACCTGTACACTGCTAAGTCAAAGATTCCGCCGTTCAGCCCTGGGTCATAGGCGACGCTATAGTTGCCCGTACCATTGTAGCCTTTAGGCGTCCAGGCTTTTCCATTGACCAGGCAGCCAAAGGTGTTGGCGCCGGTTTGAGTGGCGGGCGGGAGCTGGTCCACCGGGTCGGGGTCGTTTTTCTTGCAGCCCAGCAGCAGGGCCAGGGGTAGGAGGAGTAAGCGTTTCATAGAAGGAGAAATAAATTGTAAATGAGGCCCTTACAGCCTGTGCGGCGACTGACAGCAGCAAACGTAGCTGAACGCCGGTGGCTGGACAAACCTATTTTGGTGGCTATGGGACGCTAAGGCGGCCGTTTTAGCGGGTTCAAATTTCTTTAGAAATGCTGTTTTCAGGGGTTTGGTGGGGCTTTTAAGTGCTGGTTTTTTTGGAGTTGAAAGGACTTTTCAGGTAAGAGTATAATTCCTTGGCACGATATTATTAATATTTATTATAATGTTGATAGTCAGATTGATGACAGGCGCAAAGCCTCCTGGCAAGCCCCGCCCGGACACGAAAAAGCCAGACCTTGCCGCCGGGCAGTGGTCTGGCTAAGTTGGTGTGGGCGGCGCGGGTACTCGAACCGACCGGAACCCCGCCCTTACAGCTTCGGTCCCACCGGCGTCGGCACCCGCAGCGGCTCGCCCAGAATCACGCGGCGGCCGGTCAGGGTGCGCAGCAGGGGCACTAAGATTTGCTCGGCATTGCGACGGGTCTGGGCCAGGATGCCGCTTTGCAGGGCGGCCGTGCGCACCTGCTTTTCGGCGTAGCGGTAGCCCTCATCCACGAGCCGGGCATCCTGGAAAAAGCCGTTTTCGGTGCTGAACACCCGGCTCTGGCTGTGGTCGACCTGAAACGTGCACAGTTCCGGGGCCGGCAGCAGCAGGCGCAGAACCGAGTCGCCTTCGAGGATGACATCCTGGGGGCGGATTTTGCGCAAATCCAGGCAGCCGATGGCCTCGCCGCCGACCACCAACGCCACTTTGGCGTCGGGCAGCAGGGGGTAGGCGCTGGCCTTGCGGTACTCCACTACGTCGCGGAAGCGGTAGCGCACTAGCTCCAGCCGCCCCAGGGCCTCGACCTGGGTGAGCACGGTGTGATGACTGACCGTGACGGCCGGCTCGGCGCCCAGCCCGCGCAGCGTAGGGCCGACTTTGCGCCACAGAAACCAGCCCAGCCCGAGCAGAAACAGCAGCGGCAGCAGCCGGCGCAAAAGCAGAATAATCGGCATAGACAAAACTGAAAGACCAGTAAGATGAATAGCAAACGGCCGCGCGCCGCCACTGGCTATAATCTGGCAGTAATACGGTCCGGCGGCGGCTACCTTTGGCCTTCCGCCCGATTTTTTAGCTGCATGCTACGCTCTGCCCATCTGCCCGCGTCCGTTCAGCCCTGGCTGGCCTGGGCCGGGCGGCGGCACCGAGGCCTGCTGCTGGCGCTGTGGCTGCTGGTGCAGCTGGGGTTTCTACTTAAATTTCAGGGTCCGCACTACGCCAACGACAGCGGCCGCTACCTGACCTACTCCACCAAGCTGGCCCAGCACGGCTACTTCAAAGTCACCGGTCCCGACGACGCTTACATTTATGAGCACACGCAGCGCTACATTGCCTACGCCTGGTTTCAGGCCCTGTGGTTGCGGCTGGGCACGGGCTGGGGGGGCATTGTGCTGGCGCAGATAGCGGTGTGGGGGCTGGCGGCGCGGGCCCTGTAC
>CAXUEM010000144.1:0-316 GCA_964249885.1 uncultured Hymenobacter sp.
GCTGAGCAGCACGCTGGCCGGCGCCTTTGCCCTGGCCGTGGGGGAGTTGCTGCTCACGGAAGGTGAGCTGCGGCCGGTGACGCACTACATTCCGCCGAGCACGGCCCTGGCCAGCCACCCGGCCCTTTTGCAGGCCCTGCACCAGCTTGATTTCCAACTCACGGAGCTGGAAACGGATGCCTTCAAAATCATTCATAAAGTGAAGCTGCGCACCGACAAGCGCAGCCATCTGGCCGACCTCGTGCGGGACCTGGCCGAGCACACCGTGTTTGCCCTGGCCCAGCAGCTCACTACGCTCCGGCTGATGGCCGCCGCC
>CAXUEM010000144.1:357-4386 GCA_964249885.1 uncultured Hymenobacter sp.
GCTACGACCACCAGCTCGTGCACGAGCACCTGCGCCAGCAGCAGTACCTCTGGCAGCTGATTGGCGCCATCTTCCGGCAGCTGAGCCAGCTTGAGTACATCGGCAAAAACAAGGAAGGCTGGCAGACTTTCATCAACGAAAACCCAGTGGCCGCCTCCACGCCGGTGGGCGTATTAAGTGGCGTTCCGGCCCCGGAAGCCCGGCCCGGTGGGACCGCGCGCTGGAACCCATTCACTAGCTAATAGCTACGGCACCCACCAGGGTGTCTGCCGCGGCCTGGCCTGCGCTGCGTCATTCTTTCTCTTTTCTGCCTGCCTCGCATGAAACCCCTCAACCAACCCGAACGCCGCACCCGCCTGTGGCAGTTTTCGGTGCTTTATCTGCTGGCGCTGCTCGTGCCGCTGGTCGCCTCCTACTATCTGTTCTCTAACTCGAGCATTGCCGACGAAAACGCCCGCCTCAAGCAGCTGCTCGACCGCACCCAGGAAGAGCAGGCCCGCCTGGTAACGCGCTTCGACACCCTCACCCAGCACCTGCAGCGCATTGATGCCATCGACCTGCGCATGATGGCCGAATCGAACCCGAACGTGCGCAGTGTGCTGCTGCTCAAAAATCAGGACTACAGCAACGCCATTGCCGCGCGCCTGAGCGAACTGCGTAACGACACGGCCCAGATGCAGGTGCCGGCCCACCGGCTGCTGGCGCGTAACGTGCTGCGCGATTTTGACCTCTACCGCTCCTCGCGCAACACCATCGACGTACTGCGCCAGGACGTGGCCAAGTCGGGCGAGGGTGCCCGGGGCAGCGAGCGGCTGAGCAGTGAACTGGCCAGTGCCAAACAGGATGCCGCGGCAGCCAAGCAGCAGGTGGTTACGCTGCAAGCGGCCCTGGCGGCGGCTTCGGCCCGTGGTGGGGGCGGCGGTGGCGGCAGTATGGCCCCGGCCCCGGTTCCAGCCCCCAACAACTCGTCGCGCTTACAGATAGAGCTGCTCCGCGACCAGCTGGCCTTCTCGGAAGCCGACTGCCAGCGCCAGCGGGCCCTCGAGCGCAAGCCCCGCAGCAAGGAGCGGCGCCAGCTGCTGGAAAGCGCCCGCACGGCCTTCATCCAGATTTTGCAGGACCCGGCCTCCGATGACCTCAAGACGAGCATCGAGCAAACCCTGGGGCCAATAAACGTTGAGCTGGGCCGGGAGCCGCGCTTTTTTGGCCTGATTAATTAGCAAGAAGTCAGTAACCGGCAGGCCAACGAAGCAAGAGTCAGCGGAGCGGGCACTTTGCCGGTAATAATTGCCTCAGCGAGCCTGCGCGCTGTGCCAGTGCCGCTTATTCCGCTAATGACTAGAAAGCGGCGGCCAGCTTCCGGCTCAACCAGCAGCCGATGGGTAGCGCCCAGGTTTGCCCGGGTGCAGGTAAGCGTAAGCGACCTTTACGGGGAGGACGGCCTCTTGCAGACCTCACTATGGGGTCGGGCCCGCCTCAGGCAGCGGAGCCGCATCAGCGGCTACCCCGGCCACTACGCGCCGGCCGCTCGCCCCCTGCTGGCCGCCGCTCGGCTGGGCCTGTTTGCCTCGGGCCACTCCTACATGCTGCGCGTCATGCCCGTCCCCTCTGCTGGGCTTGCTGCACCTGAATTCAGGCGCAGTCTGCCGGCACGGGTTTCATAAGGTGCGCACGCTGTTGCGGTTTGGCGTGGACGCGGACAAGGTGGTGGAGTTAGTTGGGGGCGCGGTAGAAGTTAATTCTATTCTATAACTTGAATTGCCAGTATGCAAAAACAGCCTTGGAACCTGCCAAACACCAGGTGCCAGTTTTGTGGGCATGCCCCTGTTTATTATTGGGTGATTTTCAAAATTTTACCGGTTGAATGAACGTCCATACGGTTCCTGGTTAGTATCTCCCCCTTCCACCTTTTCCCTGGTTATGAAACCCGCCCCCATTTTCTTCCTTGGCATAACGCTACTGGCTTTAGGTGGTCCTGCTTCCCCCCAAACAACGCCAACTCCGACTCCTAACACCCGCCCGGAGAAAGAAGCCTCTCCCAATAGGGCCACCGCTCCACCGCGCACGGCGTCAATGTGGGCCGTGAAAATAGACACCGCCGCCTTTCACCGCGGACGTCCCGCGGACGCCATCCGACTCCGCGCCCGGGATATCCCCCGGTCTGTTCCATCGAAAAACTAAAGGAGGTCGTTCGAGCATGCGCTTTTTTCAAGGAACAGCTCAGCCATTCGGTGCCGCCACCCATTGTATGCAGGGCTTCACAGGCTTTGCTTGACCCGCTTCGGGTTTAATAAAATGGCTTACGATTGAAGGCTTACCAAATATGCTCCGCAGATGAGTTTTGTGAACTCGCAACTGACGGGAAGAAACAGCCAAAAACCAACAGCCCCACCATCTGCATGCACAGGTGGCGGGGCTGTTAGTTTAGAACGTACTGGCTTATGCTGCCTCGTAAGAGGCAAGGCAATTACAGTGCGATTTCGGGCTTGGGCTTGTCGCCTTCCTGGCCGTCTTCGTTCCCGGGCTTGGTTACGGCTTCGGCGTCGTCGAAAGCTTCGGCGTTGTCGGCGGTTTCATCTTTTTGGTCGGCGGCCGGAGCGGCAGCGGCTTCTTTGCTTTCGCCAGCACCGAAGAGGTTTTTGGCACGGTCGAGCAGGTCGCCGGCTACTTCGCTGGCTTTCTCGGCTAGGTCGGAGTGCGTGATGGCTTCTACGGCGTCAGACACGGCGTCTTTGGCTTTCTCTACTACGTCGGAGTGCGTTACGGCATCCACGGCACCGGCCAGGGCTTCCTTGGCTTTGCCGACTACGTCGGTGGCGGTGACGGTTTCGACGGCGTCCGATACAGCCTCGCGGGCCTGGTCAACCACGCCCGAGGCGGCGGCGGCCACACCGGCGGTGGCGCTGGCCACCGTAGCTTTGGCATCCTTGGTAGCTTCTTTGGCCGCTTTCTTCACGTTCTCCACGGCACCCTCGGCGGCTTCCTTCACGGCGGCCACGGCCTTGGCGGGCGCGGCGGGGAAGCCCGCTTTTAGCTCTTCAATGTCTACGTTTTTCAGAACGGGCGTGCGCAGCATGTTCTTGATGATGTGCTGCTTGTTGTTGGCGCGGGCAATGTTCTTGCGGTGCTTGCGCTTGAGGCGGGTAACGGACATGAGCCGGAAGGTTAAAGACGAAACAGGTAAAGTCAGGAAGAGCGGATGCTGCAAGGCAAACGGACCGCAAAAGTAAGTCTTTAATTTTGAAACGAAAATACCCCCGCCGGATAATCTTATATGAACCAACTCCCTGACCTGCCCGCCATTGACCTGCGCTCCGACACCGTGACGCGCCCCACCCCCGCCACCCTCGAAGCCATGCTCCGGGCGCCCGTCGGCCCCGACGTGTACGAGGAAGACCCTACCGTGCAAGCCCTCGAAGCCGAAACCGCGGCCCTGTTCGGCCTCGAAGCCGGCCTGTTCTGCCCCTCCGGCACCATGACGAACCAGATTGCCATCAAGGCTCACACCGAGCCCCTGAGTGAGGTAATTTGTGAGCAGACCTCGCACATCTACCTCTGGGAAGTCGGTGGCATTGCGTTTCACTCGGCCGCCTCGGTGGCCCTGCTGCCCGGCGAGAGGGGCCGCGTGACGGCCGCGCAGGTCGAGGCCGCCATCCGGCCCAACGACAACCTGCACTACCCTACCACCCGCCTCGTGAGTTTGGAAAACACCCACAACCGCGGTGGCGGCTCCTGCTACGGCTGGGACGAGATGACCGCCATCAGCGAGGTAGCCCGGCGCCACGGCCTAGCCCGCCACCTCGACGGCGCCCGGGTGTTTAACGCGTTGGTGGCCACCGGGCAGCGCAGCCAGGACTACGGGCAGGTGTTCGACACGATTTCGGTGTGTTTGAGCAAGGGCCTGGGCGCGCCGGTGGGCTCGGTCTTGCTGGGCTCGGCGGCGTTCATCAAAAAATGCCGCCGCATCCGCAAAGTTATGGGCGGCGGCATGCGGCAGGCCGGTTTTCTGGCTGCCGCCGGCCTGTATGC
>CAXUEM010000144.1:4396-5833 GCA_964249885.1 uncultured Hymenobacter sp.
GCCGCCATCCTCGAAACCCGCCCCGAGGTGGCCGAAATGCTGCCGGCCGACACGAACCTAGTGTTGTTTCGCCTTCAGGATAACGTTTCCGTGCCCGACTACCTGGCGAAGCTGAGCCAGCAGGGCATCCGGGCCAGCGGCTTCGGCGGGCAGTGGGTGCGCTTCGTGCTGCACCTCGATATCGACGAGGATATGTTGGCGCGGGTGGAAAAGGCGGTTCAGGCGCCCCTCCTTTTTTAAGGAGGGGACGTTTTGCCGAAGGCAAAACTGGGGTGGTGCCGGTCGTTGAACGAAAGGCGCCCGACTGTTCCCGTATTCATTCTTACACTTTGGGCTGGTCGCCTTTCAACGACGGGCACCACCCCAGCGGCGGCTACGCCGCCGCTTCCCTTCCTAAAAAAGGAGGGGAGCTTGGACCACCTTTCTTTTTTCTCTTGACGCTATACAACGCTTTTGCCCTGCTGCTGGCCCTGGCGGCCGGGTTTGGCTACCTCAACCACCGGTTTCTGCGGCTGCCGGCCACCATCGGGCTGATGGTGCTCTCGCTGCTGCTCTCGCTGCTGCTGGTCGGGCTGGGCAAGCTGGGCGTGGCCGGGGTACTGAGCGTGGGCCGGCTGGTGGGCCAGCTCGACTTCAACGAGGTGCTCATGCAGCTCATGCTCAGCTTCTTGCTGTTTGCCGGGGCGCTGCACACCGACGCCCGCCACCTGCACGGGCTGCGCTGGTCGGTGGGCGTGCTGGCGCTGGTGGGCACGCTGCTTTCGACGGCCTTTGTGGCGGCGGCCATGTACCTGGTGCTGCCCCTGCTGGGCCTGCCGCTGGCCTTCATTCACTGCCTGTTGTTCGGGGCGCTTATCTCGCCCACCGACCCAGTGGCGGTGCTCGGCATTCTCACCAAAGCCAATATCCCTAAGTCTTTGGAAATAAAGATTGTAGGCGAGTCGCTCTTCAACGACGGCGTGGGCGTGGTGGTGTTCGTGAGCGTGCTGCGGGTGGCGCAGGCCGGCGCCGAGAGCTTCGAGGCGGAGCAGGTGCTGCTTTTGTTTCTGCGCGAGGCCGGCGGCGGGCTGCTGCTGGGCGCCGCGCTGGGCCGGGGCGGGGCCTGGCTCCTGCGCAGCGTCGATGATTACCAGGTCGAGACCCTGCTCACGCTGGCCCTGGTGGTGGGCGGCACGGCCCTGGCCGGGCTGCTGCACACCTCCGGGCCGCTGGCCATGGTAGTGGCGGGCCTGCTTATCGGGCACCACGCCCGCAGCGGCACCATGTCCGATACCACGCTCGACTACGTGAACAAGTTCTGGGAGCTGACCGATGGCGTGCTCAATGCCCTGCTGTTTGCCCTTATGGGCCTGCAGCTGCTGGTGCTGCGGCTGAGCTGGCCGGCCTTGTGGGCCGGGCTGGCGGCGGTGGCGGTAGTGCTGCTGGCCCGGCTGGTGG
>CAXUEM010000144.1:5843-7272 GCA_964249885.1 uncultured Hymenobacter sp.
CCACCGAGGCCACGGCCCACAGCCTGCCGGTGCTGGTCTGGGGCGGGCTGCGGGGCGGCATTTCGGTGGCCCTGGCTTTGTCTTTACCCCCGGCTGGGCCGCGCGATTTGCTTATTGGCATCACCTACGTGGTGGTCGTGTTCAGCATTATCGGGCAGGGGCTGACCATCGCGCCGCTGGTGCGCCGGCTGGGCATCGCGCGCCCGGCCGCGGCCAAAGAAGAAGTTTTGCCGTAAAGCGCGGTCAAAGATTTAAGTTGAATTGAATAGTATGAATTAAGTATTAGAAAGACGGCGGCTACGCTCCTGCTTCCTGGTTGCCATTTTTTAATTCATACTTTTTGATTTTTAATGCATTCAAATGGACTTATTTGTTATCGGCGACGTGCACGGCTGCTTCGACACGTTCACGGAGCTGCTGACGCACTGGCAGCCCGAAACCGAGCGCCTTATTCAAGTAGGTGACCTCGTGGACCGCGGCAACTTCGTGCCCCAGACCGTGGAGCTGGCCCGCGGCCTGAGCGAGCAGTACGGCGAGCAGGCCATCTTTCTGAAGGGCAACCACGAGCAGGGCATGGTCAAGCACCTGGGCCCGGAAGGCCCCTACAAGGGCTGGCTGGACTGGGGCGGGCGCAGCACCATGCTGCAGTACAGCACCCGGCGCGAGCTGCAGGAGCCCCACGTGGCCTGGCTGGCCCAGCGGCCCTTGTTCTGGAAAAACGAGCACGTGCTGGTCAGCCACGCCGGCGTGGCCAAGGTGCTCGCCCCGCTGAGCGAGGACAACCCCGACGGCATTCTGTGGCGGCGCGGCCCCTTGCTCAACCTGGGCATCATGCAGGTGGTGGGCCACACGCCCTCGCCCGACGGCAAGGTGCGCTTCGACCAGGACAGCCTGACGCTGTACATCGACACCGGCGCCTACCACGGCAAAAACCTGACCGCCGTGCGCCTGAGCGACCACGGCCACCTGCTCGAAACCATCGCCATCCCCACCCGCTACGCCGACATTGCCGGCCTGCAGCCGGGGCTGTAGCCCCCTGCTGGGTCCGGCGGTTCGGGCTGACTTTTCTATTTTTCGCTTCTTTGGCCTCGACCTAGTACGCATGGAACTTCCGCCTCAGCCCGCTGCGCTCGCCGACTTCTACGCCGCCGCCCGTGCCCACCTCAGCGCCGCCGACCCCCTGCTGGCCCGCATTATGGCCAGCAGTCCGCGCCACCCGCAGCCCACCCCGCACGAAGACCTGTACCTGGCCCTGCTGCGCGCCATCGTAAGCCAGCAGATTTCGACCAAGGCGGCCGCCGCCATCTGGCAGCGCTTCACGGCCCTGTTCCGGCCCGAGGGCTACCCCGAGCCGCGCATCCTGCTGGAGATGAGCGAGGAGCAGCTGCGTGAGGTAGGTCTCTCGCGCCAGAAGGCCGGCTACCTCAAA
>CAXUEM010000144.1:7282-7735 GCA_964249885.1 uncultured Hymenobacter sp.
TTGCCGAGTACAACGAGCGCGGCCTGCTCGACTACGAGCACCTAACCGGCCTGAGCGAGGAGGCCTTCACCCAGCACCTGACCGCCATCCGCGGCGTGGGCCGCTGGACCGCCCAGATGCTGCAGATGTTTGCGCTGGACCAGCCCGACGTATTCGCCGAGGGCGACCTGGGCGTGCAGAACGCCATGCGCAAGTTTTACGGGCTGGAAGAAAACGGCCGCGCCCTGCAAAAGCGTATGCTGCTCATTGCCGAAAACTGGCGCCCTTACCGCTCGCTGGCCTGCAAGTATCTGTGGCTGAGTCTGGACAACGGCACCCAACTGCCGCCGATTGTTTAGGTAAGAGGGCATGAGGGAACTTCCTACCCTCCCACCCTACTTTTTCCCCGTCAGCTCGAACGTCTCTTTTCACACGAAGAACGCGCCTTCCTGCTCCAGAATTGCCAGGTTGGGG
>CAXUEM010000145.1:0-4960 GCA_964249885.1 uncultured Hymenobacter sp.
GTAGTGCCGCAGCTGGGCCGGGTGGCGGTGGTAAGCAGCACGGAGGCCTTCAGCCAGGTGTTTGCCAGCCCCGCCCACCGCTTCGACCAGCCGGCCCTGCTGCGGGCGCGCCTGCTCGACGCCTGGCTCGGCGACTGGGACCGGCACGCGGGCCAGTGGAACTGGGCGCGGCAGCCGGACGCGGCCCGGCAAATCAGCTATCAGGCCATTCCCAAAGACCGCGACATGGTGTTCTACCGCCTCGACGACGGCGTATTGGGCTGGCTGGTCGGGCACGTGTTCCGGCCGTCCTGGAACACGTTCGCGCCCCGCTTCACCAACGTGCGCGGCCTGCTGCGCAACGGGCAGTACCTGGACGTGCGCGCTTTAAATCAGCTCAGCCGCCGCCAGTTTGAAGCCGCCGCCCGGCGCATGCAGCAGCAGCTGCCCGATACCTTGCTGACCCGGGCCCTGCGCCGCCTGCCCCCGGCGGTGCAGAGGCTGGAAAGCCCGCGCCTGCTGGCCACGCTGCAGGCGCGCCGGGCGGCGCTGCCGGCTTTTGCCGCTGATTTCTACGAGGAGCTGGCCCGCCGGCCGCTGCTGGGCGGCACGGCCCAGGCCGAGCGGTTCGAGGTGAGCCGCTACGCCGATTCGACGGTGGTCACGATTGCGGTGCTGCCAGCAGGGGGTGTCGGCGCCAGTGGCGCGCCTGCGCCCTACTTCCGGCGCACTTTCTTTGCCCGCGAAACCCGCCTGATTCAACTCGAAGGCCTGGGCGGCGATGATGTGCTGAGCCTGACCTACGGCCCGGACGCGAGCAGCCGCCCGCGGCTGCGGTTCTACGGCGGCATGGGCCAGGACCGGCTGCTGGGCGAGGCGGCCCGGCGCGGTGTGCAGTTCGAGCAGGAAGCCGCGCCGGCCAAGCTGGCGTACGACCAGCTACCGGTGGACTAAGCGCAGGAGCGTCAACGGCCAGCCTACGCTGCTGGTTTCACCTCGGCCAGCATGTCGAGCACGAGGTGCTCGGTGGGCGAAAGCAGGTCTTTTTCGCTCGGGTCGGCGTCGTAGCGGCGCAGGTATTCGACCAGCTGCCCGGACTTGAACAGCTCGACCACCTGCGGGTGAATGTAGTATTTCGAGCAGACCGTGGGCGTGTTGCCCAGGCCCGAAGCCACCTCCTTGACGGCTTTTTTCAGCACCTTGTCCTGGGCTAAATCCGGCTCTTCGTGCAGCACGGCTTCGAGGCACTGCACCATTTTCACGGTGCCGCCCCAGGTACGGAAGTCCTTGGCCGACAGGGCCAGTCCGGTCTTTTCCTGCAAGTAGTGGTTTACGTCGCCCGACTCCAGGGCATGGCGCTGCCCGTCGGCGGAATAATACTGAAACAGGTGCTGGCCGGGAATCTCCTTGCACTTCTGCACCAGCCGGGCCAGGCGCCGGTCGTGGATGGTCACGTCGTGGGCCACGCCTTTCTTGCCCACGAAAGTGAACTGCACGTCCTGCCCGTGCACGGCCACGTGCCGGTCGCGCAGGGTGGTCAGGCCGTAGCTCTTGTTTTTCTTGGCGTACTCCTTGTTACCGACCCGGATAAAGCTCTGGTCCATGAGCGTGAGCACCAGGGCCACCACCTTTTCGCGGTCCAGCTCCTTGCGGCTCAAATCCTTGTGGAGCTGGGCGCGCAGCTCGGCCAGCTTTTCGCCGAAGGCCCGCAGGCGCGAGAACTTCGTGAGGCTGCGCAGCTCGTCCCAGGCCGGGTGGTAGCGGTACTGCTTGCGGCCCAGGGAGTCGCGGCCCGTCACCTGTAGGTGGGCGGTGGGGTGCGTTGCAATCCAGACCTCGGTCCAGGCCGGCGGAATAACGAAGGAGTGAATGCGGGCCAGCGTGGCCTCGTCCTCGATTACCTGGCCCTGCACGTCGAGGTAAGTCGGGTGGCCATCGGCGTCGAGCTGGCGCGTGAGGCCGGGGCCGGTGTCGGCGGCGTAGCGCAGGCCGGCGAGCTTGGCCGTGCGGGCGGGGTCTTTGTAAAGAGCGTGAGCTTCCTCGGCCAGGGGCGCGAGGTGCTTTTTGCGGGTTTTGGGGCGGGGAGCGGCGGGAGAGTTAACGGACATAGAGCAAGGCCTGAAGGGCGGTACGGCCCGTTCTACGCAGCCCGGCCCGCGGCGGCTGGCTACCCCCTGCTGGCCGACGTTCCTGCCCTGATTTGGCCCCTGGAAACGGCTGGTACGCCCGCCCCTGCGTAGGTTTGTCCCATGCCACTTCCCGATTTTCTGCGCGCCCTCCCCGACCGCCTCGACGCCTGGCTGACCCGCGGCGCGGCTCTGCTGGGCACTTTGCGCCCGCTCCAGATTCAGTCCTACCGCAGCTACGGCACGGCCAGCAGCTTCTATATAAAAGGCCGTTTGCTGGCCGACCAGGGCATTGCCGTGCCTACCGCCACCGACTCGCGCTGGCGCAACTTCCGCAGCATGTACCGGCGCTTCAACTCCCGCGAGGTGGCCGGTGCCGAGCTGCTCGTGACCCTGCCCGACGGCCAAAAGTTCACGACCACCACCGACGACGAGGGCTACTTTCAGCTGGTGCTCACGCCCAACGCCTTGCCCGCGCCGGTGGCCTACCTGTGGTATCCGGTGCCGGTGCTGCTGCAGCAAGTGCCCGCGCCGCTGCGCCTGCCCACGCTGCCCGTGACGGCCGCCGCCCAGGTGCTGGTGCCGCCGGCCACGGCCGAATTTGGCATCATCAGCGACATCGACGACACCATCCTCGTCACCGAAGCCACCAGCCTGCGCCGCATGCTGGGCAACGTGCTGCTGCGCAACGCCCACTCCCACAAGGTATTGGAGGGCGTATCCGAATTCTACCAAGCCTTGCAGAAAGGCCGCAGCGGCCAGCCCGACAACCCCATCTTCTACGTCAGCTCCTCGCCCTGGAACCTGTATGACGTGCTGGAAACTTTTCTCTCGCTCAACAACATCCCGCTGGGCCCGCTTTTGCTGCGCGACCTGAGCATCGGCCGGCCCAAGGCCACGCCCCCGCCCGGCATCACGGGCTCGGCCGCCGTGCACTTCGGCCACAAGCTGCACGAAATCGACGATTTGCTGCTAGCCTATCCACAATTGCCCTTCGTGCTGCTCGGCGACAGCGGGCAGGAGGACGCCCGCATCTACCGCGAGGTGGTACGCCGCCACCCCGGCCGCATCCGCGCCATTTACATCCGCGATGTGCAGGTGGCGGCCCGCGCCGCCCTCGTCGGCCCCATCGTGGAGGAGCTGCGCGGCGAGGGTATCGAGATGCTGCTTGTGCCCGATTACACCACGGCGGCCCGCCACGCCGCCCAGCTGGGTCTGATTGCCGCGAGTGCCGAGGTCACCAAGAATAAGTAGGCCTTAAAAGCCAGCGCCTAGCCCTGTTCTCGGAGCTTATTTGGCGCCTGTTTGGTGGCGCCAGCAGGGGGTCAGCTGCTGGGTTACGGGACCTGTAGTTGGGTTTGAGTTTAAGAAGAGTGGTCGGCGACGATAACCCACTGCCCGCTTAGGCGGCGCAGCACCAGCAGAAAGTGGCCCTGCAGGTCGCCGGCCTTGGGGCGGGTCAGGTGCCAGCGGCCCACCACCTGCGCCGCGCCCGGCGCCAGCGGCGTGATGCGCAACCCGCTGAAGTCCAGCTTGCCCATGGCGGCCGGCGTGGGGTAGTTTTTGCGGTAGTTGCTCAGCGTGGCCTGGTAGCCGTAGGTCGGCCCGCGCGAGCCGATGAACACGAGCGAGTCCGACTCCCAGTAGCCGCGCATGAAGCCGGCTACGTCGCCCCGGTTCCAGGCGGCGGTTTGGGTATTCAGCAGACTCACAATCTCGCGGCGCACGGCGGCCGGCGCCTGCGGGGCGGCCGTTTCGGCCTTGGCGCTGCCGTGTAGCGCCCGCGTGCAGCCGGCCAGCAGGGGGGCGGACAGCAGCGCCAGCAGGCCGGCGGTGTGCTTGAGTTGTTGGCTGAAGTTTCTCATGCTTGAGCTTAGTTCTTAATTATCTCGGCCACGTAAGCCGCGCCGCCCAGCCGGCGCATGTTGCGCAGCACCCGGCGCTGCTTGGCCCGGGCCGCTGGCCCCGGCTGGCTGGCCCGAAACCGCAGGGGGTTGGGCAGCACGCCGGCCAGCAGGGCGGCTTCCTGGTAGTTCAGGGCCGAGGCGGGTTTGTGAAAGTAGCGTTGCGAGGCGGCTTCCACGCCAAAGGTGCAGTCGCCCATCTCGGCCACGCTCAGGTACATCTCCATGATGCGGCGCTTGCTCCAGAGCAGCTCGATGAGCACCGTGAAGTAGGCCTCGGCGGCCTTGCGCACGTAGGAGCGGCCGGGCCAGAGGAACACGTTTTTGGCTACCTGCTGCGAAATCGTGCTGCCGCCCACCACGGGCTGGCCCTCGGCGCGGTTCCAGTTGTGCTTGGCGGCTTTCCACAGGGCTTCGGCCTCGAAGCCGTGGTGCAGCAGAAAGCGCTGGTCTTCGGCCGCCACCAGGGCCAGCGGCACGGCCGGCGCCACCTCGCGGATGCGGCAGAACCGGTAGCGCACCAGCCGCGACTCCCGCGCGATGCCGTAGTAGCCCTTGCCCACCGGCGGGTGGGCCCGGCGCTCCAGCATCAGAAACGTGGCCGGCGGCGGCACCCAGCGGTAGACCAGCACCCAGGCCACCGAGGCCAGAAACAGCACGGCCAGCACCTGCAGGGTCAGCGAGCCGGCCTTCTTCAGGTAGGCGGCAACGGTGGGGTGAGCGGAGAAAGCAGCCATCGAAGGCAAAAGTAGCGCCGCCGGGAGTTGCCCCCACCTGCTACCTTTCGCCGGCTTTCCGGTTTATGGGGCGCGCCGGGTTGGCGCGCCCGCTTTCTTCTGCCTGCTTATGCCGCGCCTGCTGCCCTTATTTCCGCTCAACCTGGTCGTCTTTCCCGGCGAAAAGCTCAACCTGCACATCTTCGAGCCCCGCTACCGGCAGCTGGTGCGCGAC